>JANXQZ010000165.1 GCA_025353235.1 Bryobacterales bacterium | reverse complement strand
CGCAGTTTCGACTTATCCACCTTGGGCAGCTTGCCCATATAAACGTTCTGATTGGTCGGATTATCGCTGGGCGGAGCAGTGGGACTCGCCTGGCCGAAAGCAAGTTCAGCCGCCAACACAAGCATAAAGTAATTCATAACGTCTTTTTCCGTCGTTTCACCATGCGCAATTCGTTTTTCTGTCCCGGGATCATCAAGTAATGCACTTCATCCATCAGCGACTTCATAAGCCGCATCCCCAAGCCGCCTGATTTGCGGGCCGACACCAGCTTGTCGAGATCCTTCTGCTCGATCGTCCCCGGGTCGAAAGGCTTCCCCGTGTCCACCACTTCGATCTGCACCGAATCGTCATCCAGCGTCGCCCGGATCGAGAGTTCCTTGGTGGTGTCCTTGCCATAGGCGTGCTCCATAACGTTGGCGCAAGCCTCGTCAACGGCCAACTCCAGCTTGGCATTCTCCGCCGGTGAAAATCCAGCCTGAGCGCCTATGCTGCTGACGAACTCCCGAATGATGATGAGATTCTCGGTCGAGGAAGGGACCTGCAGCTTAAACGTTCGTTCTATGGAAGCCAACTCAGCTCTCCTTTACTGGCGATTCTTCATACTTTTTCATCGCCGCCGGAATGTCGTCGACAATGTCGAAAAGCGCGGGAAAGCCGAGAATCTCGAATACCTGAAAAACTTTGGGCGTGAGCCCGCAAATCTTAATGTCGCCGCCCACCTCGCGGATCTCGTCCACGAAGCTCATAAAGACGCCCAGCCCTGCGGAAGATATATAGCTAAGCTTAGAGCAATCCACAATGATCCGGATGCGGCCGGCTTCGAACTCGTCTTCCACCGCCTTTTCGAACTGCGGGGCGGTATGGGCATCCAGGTAACCTTCCAGAGCCAGGATAGACTTGCCCTCTTGCGCCGATTTTCCGATCGCGAACGGATTAGCCACGAATTGTCCTTTGTATCATGTTCCGATTTTATTCGACTCGCAGCACCACCAGCGTAAGGTCGTCCTGGGGATGGTTTCCAGCCAGAAACTCCCTCACGTCCAGCAGGATTCGGTCGCGCGCGCCGTCGGCCGAAAGCCCGTCCGTTTTCTCCACCGAAGCCATCAGCCGATCCTCGCCGAACTCCTCCAGGTCGGTGTTCATGGCTTCGGTCAGTCCGTCGGAATAGAACACGAGCGTGTCGCCGGAGACCAAATTGAATTTTTCAACCTCCAGGGTGCGGCGAAATATTTTCCCTGAGTTGATCCCCAGTCCGATCCCCGGAGAGTTGAGCAAGCGGATAGTTCTTGCGGAAAGGCTGCGCAAGACGGCGGGGTTATGGCCTGCGCGCGCGTACTCCAGAGTTCGCTCGGCCGGATCGAGGATTGCCAAGGTCATAGTAACGAACGTCTTGCGGCGGCCCACAGAGTGAATGTGCCCGTTGATCTGGGCCATGATCTCGGACAGGTGCAGCTCGTCCTGCGTTGTAGCTGCGAGCAATCCCTTGGTTAGCGTCATGTACAGCGCAGCCGGCACGCCCTTTCCCGAAACGTCGGCAACGGCAATTGCCAAACGGCCGTTCGAGAGCGGCAGAAAGTCGTAAAGATCCCCTCCCACCTCCTTCGCGGGCGTGCAGTGAGCGGAGAGGCTGAAGCCTGGAACCACGGGCGGCTTCGAAGGCAGCATCTCGCGCTGGGCTCGTTGCGCGATTGTGAATTCCGACTTGAGTTCGTCGCGCGCGGAGCGAATACCCTCCCCGATCGGGCGGGTGACGGCTTGCTCTCCTTCCACAGCTTCCGGAGCCCTCCAGAGCAGAACAACGCTGGCCCCTAACATCGCAGCGGCGGTCCCTAGCAATTGCCAACCGAAGCCTCGCAGCGCCGAGGAGGGTTGCAGAAACAGAAGTGCGGCTTGATTAAGAATGCTGGTCGTGGTCGCCCCGATCACGAGAGCCAGCATATCGAAGCGCCGGAACAGTTCGTACAACGCCGCCAACGTCAGCCCGGCATTCATAAAATTCGCTACCGGAGAACTGATAAACTGATTTTCGAATCCCACTAAAAAGACCACGCCTACGCACGCTATGACAACGCGGCTCACCCAAATGTTTTGAATGCGGGTAAGCGCAAACGCAAGCAAGATTCCGAACAGGCCCACCACCGTGGGATGCAAGGGATAATCGAGAGCCTCGAGAGCAATGGACCGTCCAAACAACTCGCTCGCTTCGGAATGCTTCCATTCAGCGTCCGGGAAGAGCGCGGAGGTAAGCAACGGGACTGCTGCAATCAAGGGTCCCCACAGAATCCCCGCCGCCATCGCCAACCAGACCGGTTTCGCAAAGATCTTCCGGCTCAGGGCCAGTCGCAAGCTCCACCATTTATTCAGCGTCGAACCGGCCATGAACAGCCCCGCGCCAGATACCACCCAAGCCAGTCCAAACGCCGACACAATGGCGAACCCGCTGCCTGAAAACCCGAGAATAGCCTCGCCGTTCTCGAGTGCCGCTCCCATCCGGATCTGGTCCGGCTTGGGCCCGTATAGGAATGCGAGTAGGACAAACACGAGATTCGCGAGACTAAACGCGATTGCAAAACGGTGGTCAAGGCGTCTTTGAATGCTGCCGAGCGTGTAAAACACCGAGGCCGCAATGATCATCACAAAATATAAAATATAGAAGGCGATGGCCAGCCATTCAGAGGGGCGGTGCCGATCCTCCAGCAGGCTTTCAAAGTCCGTGCTGAAATGCAGGCGGGTTTCGGCGCGGACTGCACGGCCATGAAGCACAATCACGTCAATGGTGGGTTGAAAGCCGATGCTCGCCCCGTTCCGTTCCCAGGTGAAGCGCGACCCGTCCTTCGTGCCTGCGCCATTCGTACTGAGGCGGTAGCCGCCCCCCTGGCTTCCGGCGATGGTATTGAAGGCCTGATTCGCAACGGCCAGCGCGTCCAGCATTTCGGAGTAGGGGCCTAAGCCCCCAGAAATCTTTTGCTTCGACGTCCAGCCCGCCACTCCGCCATTCGGGTAGAGTTCCGCCCTAAACACGCGGGACTTGTCGAGACTCACGAACGCGACTTTCACCAGCACGGGAGAGATCGCGCGCGCAGCCAAGTCCTCGCGATGCAGGGACTGGTAGGCTTCGAGCTTGCCGCGATGTTCCGCATCCACATAGACGTTCCAACCGGATGTTTGAATGCCCTCCGACTGAGCCAGTGCGCGAGCGCGCTCGATAGCGCCATCGCGATCGAACTGCAACCCCCAAGCCGCCGCCGGATGAACGCGAGGGAGCAGGATCACAATGAGGACGCTGCCCGCAAGGCCGGCAATCAGCGGAATAATCAGCCGCCTCACACTCTATTTCCAAGTATGAATTGCTGTGGGGCAGCCAATCCTGGCTGCAGCCGGCTTT
>JANXQZ010000351.1 GCA_025353235.1 Bryobacterales bacterium | reverse complement strand
CCATCACGCAAGCCGAAATTCTCTATGGCATTAAATCTTGCCTAAAGGGAAACGGCGTGCGGCCTTGGAATTGGCAGCGGAAGCAATGTTTGAGGAAGATTTCGCGGCTCGAGTTCTGCCCTTTGACAGCGATGCTGCTCGAGAGTTTGCTGAGATTCTCGCATCGCGCAGAGCGCTGGGTCGACCTATTGCCCAACTAGATGCGCAGATTGCTGCTATTGCCCGTTCGCGGGGTATAGCCTTGGCGACTCGCAATAGACGCGATTTCCAACATTGCGGACTCGTCTTGATTAACCCTTGGGCTTAGCTGCCCCAGAGCTTCAAAATTCGGTGGAAACCAATGCCGTGCCCACACTGTCCTATGTTCGTAACTTGTTAGGAGACCAACATGCAAGCCAGCAAAGCAGCGGAAATCACCCGTATCTCCATGAAAGAGATCAAGGAATTGGGAGCCGCTACCGGGCCTTGCCTTTCCATTCTGATTCCCATCGACAGTGCGCACGGCCAAACCGCCCAGAATTCGATCCGTTTGAAAAACGGAATTGAGGCTGCGAAGAAGCTTCTGGCCGATAAGGGCGTCGATCCCAAGCCGCTGATTGAGAGCATTCAGGCAATCACCGAAGATTTAAAGTGGACCGGACAAGGCTTGGCCGTATATTGTTCGCCCGACCTCTGCCGCGCATTCGAGCTTGCCTTCACCGTCACGGATTCGGTGATGGTAGGAGACCACTTTTATGTGAAGCCGCTGATCCCGCTTCTAAACGCCGATCAGCCTTTTTACATTCTCGCCCTGAGCCAAAAGCACCCTCGCCTTCTACGCTGCACTGAGCAATCCTCCGAAGAAGTGGAACTGCCCCAATCCGCGCCGACGTCCTTGTGGAATGACAAGCAATCGGATCAACCGGACCACGATCAGGATAACCATTCCAGCGGCGGACCCGATCAGGGCGGCATGAGGGGCGTAGCGTTCTCAACCAATACGGACAGTGAAGATCGGCCTGAATACTTAGCCCACTTTTATAAGCACGTAAGCGAAGGCGTCACGGCATTGCTCAAGGAAGAGGGTGCCCCCGTGGTGATTGCGGGTGTCGACTACGAAACCGCTGCCTTTAGGAAGGTGAATGTGTATCCGCACTTGGTAGCGGATTGCGTGCACGGCTCAGCGGATGGGTTGAAGCGTGGAGAACTTCATAAGCGTGCTCTGGAAGCCATGAAAACTCACCGCGAAGTGCCGCTTAAGGCCGCTCTCGCTCGTTATGACCAACTGGCCGGAGGCGAGCGTGGCTCCTCGACCATAAAGGATATAGTCGCCGCTGCTTTCGATGGCCGAATTCTGGATCTGGTGCTAGCTGAAAGCGCTCAGTACATGGGCAATTTCGACGAAGCCACGCACAATGTGAAGGGTCACAAGCAGCCCGTCGATGGAGACGAGGACCTGCTAAACGCGGCAGCGCTTCAAACGTTAATGCACGCCGGTCAGGTTTATGTGGTGCCCCCAACTCAAGTGCCCCACGGAGCACCTGCCGTCGCAGTTTTCCGCTGGTAGCTCGTCAACCGTGCAGGGCGTAACGGCGGATTCCCGTCGCTCGCCCGTTTGCCGAGTCTACTTCAATGATGGTAGCGTGCAACTCAACTCCATGCTTCGCCGAGTCGAGCCGCACTGGGAGCGCTGTCAAGAACCGTCGCAGCGCTAAGCCTTTCTCCGAACCGATCACCGAATCATAAGGACCAGTCATGCCGACGTCGGTCTGGTATGCCGTACCTTCAGAAAGGATGCGCTCGTCGGCCGTCGGGATGTGTGTGTGCGTGCCCACCATCGCCGATACGCGCCCGTTCAGATGCCAACCCATCGCCATTTTCTCGCTGGTCAATTCGGCGTGAAAATCCACGAATCGGACTTTCACTTCGGGGCTCAGGCCCTTCAGCAGCAGATCTATCTTACGGAACGGGCAATCGGTGCCAGGCATGTAAACGCGTCCCTGGATATTCATGACAGCCACCTGCACGCCGTTGCGCGCCTTCACAACAATGCAGCCCGCTCCCGGTAGTTCATCGGCGTAGTTTGCGGGGCGAAGCAGACGAGGTTCACGTGGAAGATAATCGTAAATCTCTTTTTTATCGAAGACGTGATTGCCAGTAGTCAAAACGTCCAGGCCAATGCTGAACAATTCCTGGGCAATTAAGGGCGTAATTCCGAAACCACCGGCAGAATTCTCAGCATTAGCGATCGCCAAGTCAATCTTCTCCTCAGAGATGATCTCCTGCAGATGATGAGCGACGATGTTTCGTCCCGGTGAGGCAAAAATATCGCCGATAAATAAAAGGTTCATCTAAGTTGGAGATGGGGAGAGGATTGGAGCGCCCCTGTGCAACATCGACTTCCGTCATTGACCCCAAGCTAAACAGGGTAGGAGTCCCCCGAGCGTCTTTAGGCTTCTCCAAAGCGGTTACCCGCCGGAGCATGCACACCAACGCTAAATCCGAGTCGGACCCCAATGACATTGATTGTTGGATCAATATATTGGAAGCCGAATTACAACCTGACAGAACCGCTCCGTAATCATAATAACAGGTTAAGGGAGATTCACAAGCCCAATCTTTGCGCTTAAGTGAAAACCCTTTCCCGGCTAGCCGCATCCAACAGGATCATGGCGAAAAACGAAATGGCAACGCTGGGCGGAGGGTGCTTCTGGTGCCTGGAAGCGGTCTACGACGAGATGGAGGGAGTGGTCTCCGTAGAGTCGGGCTACATGGGCGGACCGCGGCCCAATCCCACCTACCACGACGTATGCACGGGGAAGACGGGACACATCGAAGTGGTGCAGGTCACCTTCGATCCCGACGTGGCATCTTATCGCGATATCCTCGAGATTTTTTTTGCCATACATGACCCAACCACGCGCGACCGTCAAGGCAACGATTCCGGATCGCAATACCGATCAGCGATTTTCTACCACTCGGAGGAACAGCATGCTTGTGCAGAACAGGTCTGTCAAGAATTCAATCGCGTGAAGACTTTTGGCGCACCGGTTGTGACCGAGATTCGACCTGCCCAGGAATTTTTCATCGCCGAAGATTACCATCAGGAATATTTCCAGAATAATCCCCAGCAGCCTTACTGTACATACGTGGTCTCTCCCAAAGTTCGGAAGTTCCGCGAGAAGTTCGCACAGAAACGAAAAGCTACCGCGTAAAGAGAATTTCGCCGCCGTCGCGACGCATTTGCCGCGTGCTGGCATTGAGGGATCTATCGAGGCCCATGCGGTAAACTGAGGTCCATGCAGCCACCACAGGTATTCGTGATTGCGCCATTCGACCCTGAAGGGCGTCGCGTTCAGGATACCGTCCGACGCGCGCTTGAGGAGGGTGGGTTCAAAGTGGTTCAATACCGGGATGCGATCCTTCCCGGGGCCGAACTCACGTCCAATATTCTCGACAGCATTCGTCAAGCGGACTTGATTATCGCGGACGTCAGCCGCCAAAACCCAAATGTGTTGTACGAGGTCGGATTCGCTCACGCCCTCCGAAAACCGACAATCCTGCTGTTTAACATCAAATCCAATTACAATTTACCCAGCGATCTTGCTGGCCTTCAGTACATTACTTACGACCCAGTGAATTTTCACGATTTGGGTGATCGCGTCAAGGCAGAGACAAAGGCGCTGACGATGCAACGGAGCGCTTAATCATTGCGCGAAACGCTCTGCTTCGTTGTGATGCCGTTTCGGCCCGAGTTGAACTATTTCTTCCTTTACCTTAAAAAATACTTGGAAGAGAAGTACAGAATACGGATAGAGCGGGGCGACAGCAACGTGCTCACAAAAGAGCTGCTGAAAAAGATCTCCGAGCAGATTTCGGA
>JANXQZ010000325.1 GCA_025353235.1 Bryobacterales bacterium | reverse complement strand
TCGCAAAAGCGTTCAGGCCAATCCAAGTTCTTCCCAAGCTTTCAACGAACTGGCTTCGGCGCTCTGTGAGCGCGGGCGCGATTCTGCGGACCCAGTGGTATATCGCCAAGCAGAAGAAGCGATTCAAAAGTCGCTGCAACTCGCTCCCGATAACTTCGATGCCCAAAAGCTGAGGGTGTCCGCACTGCTAGGCGCCCATGAGTTCGTCAAGGCTCGCGAACTTGCGAAGACCCTCAATAAGAAAGTTCCCGACGACATTTCTATCTGGGCCATGCTCGTGGACATCCACTCGGCGTTCGGAGACTATGCCGAGGCCGAGCGCTGCTCTCAGTGGGTTCTCGATCTGCGTCCGGGCGGCATGCTTGGATTTTTGAAGGCCGCTCAGTTGCGGGAAGTGTTCGGAGATCCTGAAGGTGCTATAGAGTTCTATGAAAACGCGCTTCGCCGGACTTCTGCAAACGATCTGGAAGAGCGTGCTTGGCTATTGACTCTCGAAGCGCGTGCGAACCTAAACGTGCCGAATCTGAAACGCGCCGCCGAACTGCTGGAGCAGGCTCGCAAAACTGATCCCGATTCCGTTCTCGCTCTAGAGATGATGGCAAAGCTGCGGACCCAGCAAGGCAACTTCCCAGAAGCCGTCACGCTATTGGAAAAGCGGTATAAAGATGTTCCGAGCGCCGCTAATCTCTACGATTACGCGGAGGCGCTCGACAGGGCCGGTCGCGTGGATGACTCGCGAGCGGCGTTCGCCCAATTCGAAACTAAGGCTCGGGCCAACACGGCCCAACCCGACAATGCCAATGACCGGCTTGTCTTATTTTATGCGGATTATAAGAAGACTCCTGCGGAGGGACTCACGTTGGCGAATCGCCAGATTGCCGCCCGACATGATGTGACCACGCTGGATGCGTATGCCTGGGCGCTGTATCGCAATGGCAAAGCGGCCGAAGCGAAAACGCAGATGGATCGAGCGCTAGCTGCCGGCAGCCGCGAACCGGCATATTTATGTCACGCGTCAAAGATCGCAGAAGCCAATCACGACGCGGCAGCCGCGAAGAAGTTCCGGATTGCTTGCGAGGCTTCGACTCAGTCAGCTCAGGGAATTTCGCAATGAAGTTGGCTGTATTGGCCGCGCTGTTGACAGCGGTCATTGCCTATGGCCAGGATATATCTACCCGCAGTTTGGGACTTCAGGACGCAAATGGGCGGACAGATGATCGTATTCTGTCATTTGAAAAATTGCTCGCGAGTTCGCCGGACAACCTGACGCTGCAGTCTGGCCTCATCTCGGCGTATTTGCAAAAACTGCGTGAGAGCGGCGATGGCAGCTATCTTGACCGGGCCTCAAAACTAGTAAACCGCATGATGGCGAAAGAAGGCGGCAACTCAGCCGCCCTGCGGTTTCTCAATGAGATCGACATGCAGCGTCATGATTTTAAGGCGGTAGCCGAACGAGCGCGGGACATCGCGAAGTTCGAACCTTCCGATGCCGCTAACTGGGGAAATTTAGGCGACGCTCTGATGGAACTCGGGGAATATGACGCTGCCGGTCAAGCTTACACGAAAATGATCGCGCTTCGTCCTAGCTTGGCGAGCTATAATCGGCTCGCTTACATGCGGTTTGTAACCGGCGACTCACAAGCGGCAATCCAGCTAATGAGCGAGGCTGTTGAATCGGGCAGTCCCGTTCCGGAAAATACGGCGTGGTGCTGGGCCGAACTGGGCGACATGTATTTCAAGCTCGGCAAACTCGGTGCAGCCAAGGCAGCCTACACCTCTGCGCTGCAGCTTTTTCCGCGACTGCACCGGGCGCTCGCCGGTATGGGCCGGTTGCAAGCATCCGAAGGCAGGTTAGAGGATGCGATTCATAGCTACGAGCAGGCCCAATCAATCGTGCCGATGGTGGAATATTCGGGCGCGCTGGAAGATCTTTATGGCGCAGCCGGAATGAAGAGCAAGGCCCGCCAGCAACAAGATTTGACGGACGCGATTGACCAGCTCGGCCGGGCAGCCAGGGAAAAAACTAATCGGACTCTAGCGCTTATCTTGGCGGATCATGGGCGAAGCCTGCCGCGAGCGCTGGCGCTGATGGAGGCCGAGATTCCAGTCCGCGGCGATGTGTATACCTGGGACGCATTTTCCTGGGTGCTGTTCAAGAACGGGCGCGTGGCTGAGGCGCGTGCGGCTAGTTTGAAGGCAGTGAAGCTGGGGACCCCGGAGCCAGGTTTTTACTACCACGCCAGCAAGATTGCGAGCGCGGCAGGCGCCGAAGAGGCAGCTCGGCAATACTCTGACCGTTTGCGTTTGCTGAATCCGAAATTCGATTTCGCAAAAACACGCGGAGTTGCCGACTCGATTGCCCGTCGTACACCGTAACGCAACTACACTGAAGAAGGTTGGTCCCCCGTGCTAACCCTCATCAGCGTCTATGGATTTTGTAACAGGCAATCTAGGTTGGATCGAAGTAATCTGCGGACCCATGTTCTCCGGCAAGAGCGAGGAGCTGATGCGTCGTCTGCGGCGTGCCATGATTGCTCGCAAGCGGGTCCAAGTTTTTAAGCCTGCAATCGACGACCGTTATTCGGTGGAGGAAATTGTTTCGCACGGCCAAGTGCGCATGAAATCCGAACCAGTGAACAACGTCGCAGAGATCGCGGCCCGGATCAATCCTCGAACTGAAGTGATCGGCATTGACGAAGCGAATTTCTTCGGGCAGGATCTTGTGGCGACCGCCAGTCACTTCGCCGATGTCGGGAGGCAGGTGATTATCGCAGGCCTCGATACGGACTACACGGGCCGGCCTTTCCCGCCCGTGCCCGACCTGCTCGCTCTCGCGGAATCGATCACCAAAACGTTGGCGATCTGCGTCCAATGCGGCAACCCCGCCAAGCACAGCCAGCGTTTGTCGGGCTCGGAGGATCTCATCGTGGTTGGCGCTGCTGGGACGTATGAGGCGCGCTGCCGACGCTGCTTTGAGCCTGGAGCTCCGAAACAAACGTCGCTTGAGTTTGACCAGCTTGCAATTACACCTCCAAGCGGG
>JANXQZ010000324.1 GCA_025353235.1 Bryobacterales bacterium | reverse complement strand
GGACACGCTCGAGTCCATTTTGGAGCTCGCCAAAACCGAAGGCATGCTGTTCAAGTGGGGCTCGGGGACGGGCACGAATCTGTCGAGCCTGCGCGAGGAGGAAGGCATTCTTTCGGGCGGCGGCCGAGCTTCGGGCCCGCTCAGCTTCATGAAGGGCTTCGATGCCTTCGCGGGCGTGATCAAGTCCGGCGGGAAGACGCGGCGCGCAGCGAAAATGGTGATCTTAAATTCAGATCACCCCGACATTGAGAAGTTCGTTTGGTGTAAGGCTAAGGAGGAGAAAAAGGCGCACACTCTGATCGATGCCGGCTACGACGGCTCTTTCGATGGCGAAGCCTACAGCTCCATCTTCTTCCAAAACGCAAACAACTCTGTGCGGGCTACCGATGAGTTTATGGAAGCCGCTTCCGAAGATCGCGATTGGTGGACTAAATCGGTGGTGAACGGACAGCCGGTGAAGCGGCTCAAGGCCAAGAGCCTGCTCAGGCAGATCGCCGAAGCTACCCACCAATGCGGCGATCCCGGCATGCAGTTCGATACCACGGTCAATCGGTGGCACACCTCGAAGACTACGGGGCGCATCAACGCTTCTAATCCTTGCTCCGAGTACATGTTCCTGGACGATTCGGCCTGCAACCTGGCGTCGCTTAATCTGATGAGATTTATCGGGCCAGGCGGCGAATTCGATGTTGAGGCGTTCCGGCATGCGTGCGACACGATCACGCTGGCACAGGAGATCATCGTGGATAACGCAAGTTACCCGACCGAACGGATCGCCAAGAACTCGCACGATTTCCGCCCGCTGGGTCTCGGTTTCGCCAATCTCGGCGCGATGCTGATGTCCATGGGCATCCCGTATGACAGCCAGAATGGCCGCGCTTGGGCCGCCGGGATTACATCTGTGATGTGCGGTCAGGCGTACCTAACTAGCGCCCGCGTTTCGGAAGCCACCGGCCCGTGTCCGGGCTATGCTCCGAACGAAAATTCGTTCCTTGAAGTGATTCAGATGCATCGGCACGCAGTGAATCATATCGATAGCCGCCGCGTTCCCGCGGATCTCTTTCAGGCTGCTGGCACAGTGTGGAAAGACGCCTACGAATTGGGCGAGCGGGCGGGCTTCCGCAATGCGCAAACAACGGTGATCGCTCCAACCGGCACCATCGGGTTCATGATGGACTGCGACACCACCGGGATCGAGCCGGACCTCGCGCTCGTGAAATACAAGAAGCTGGTAGGCGGCGGCGTGATCAAGATTGTCAACAACACCGTGCCGCAAGCCTTGATCAAGCTGGGCTACAGCCCAGAACAGGTGGAGATGATCGTCAGCCACATCGATTCCACAGGGACCATCGAGGGTGCGCCAGGCTTGCTGGAAGAGCACCTGCCGGTGTTCGACTGCAGCTTCCGTCCGCAGAACGGCAAGCGATTTATCCATCACATGGGGCACGTGCGCATGATGGCGGCGGTGCAGCCGTTCGTCTCCGGGGCGATTTCGAAGACCATCAATATGCCGGAGGAATCCACGGTCGAGGAGATCATGGAAGCCTACACGGAGAGCTGGCGTTTGGGCCTTAAGGCGGTCGCGATCTACCGCGACAATTCGAAGCGCATCCAGCCGATGAGTTCGGGTACTGGAAAGGGCGAGAAGAAGGCTACAGTTCCGATTGCGGCGGCAGTAACGGAAAAGATCGTGTACCGCCCGGTGCGCCGCAAGTTGCCGGACGAGCGCGCCTCGATTACCCACAAGTTTTCTATTGGGGGCCATGAAGGATACATCACGGTTGGCATGTACGATGACGGAACGCCGGGTGAGGTTTTCATCTCGATGGCGAAGGAAGGCTCCACCATTTCGGGCCTGATGGACAGCTTCGCCACGTCGATCAGCTATGCGCTGCAGTACGGGGTGCCGCTGAAGTTCTTCGTGGATAAGTTTAGCCATGTCCGATTCGAACCGAGCGGATGGACCGGCAATCCGCAGGTTCCTTATGCGAAGTCGATCATGGATTATATTTTCCGCTGGATGGGCGCGAAGTTCCTGGGTCCGGAGTATGCGGTGAGCGAGGCTGGAGATGCCAAGGTGCTGCGTGCGACGGAGCCCGAGAGTCAGCAGGCGCTGCCGTTTAGTCCGGTGGTGAGCGATGCGCCGCTGTGTTCGGAATGCGGCGGATTGATGACGCGGAACGGCAGTTGCTATAAGTGCGAGAACTGCGGGGGAACTAGCGGCTGCAGCTGATCGATCTAAGCGTGCCATTGCAGCATATGGCGGCGAGCAAGCCTGTGCCCGCCGCCATACATTACTGAGCCGCGAGCAGGCAGGCTTGCAGCGGATGTGCGCCGCTTTTTCGGGCGGCAAAGGATGAGCGGTGGAGCAAATCAGCGCAATCACTCATACCGTGACGCATGTGGATGCGCCGTACCACTACGGTCCTTGTCGGAGGGGAAATTGGCTCGCAGTATTGATCAGGTTCCGCTGGAGTGGTGCTTCGCTCCGGGCGTTGAACGGGACATGCGGCACAAATCGAACGGCAAGGAGATCCCGTCGGTGATCTTGAGGGCCGGTGAAGATTGAGGGTGCGAGTGCGGGGTGGTGTCGGGCGGTCGCGATCCTGATGGATTAGATCCAGTGGCATATCAATTGTTCCTTTCTGAAGAAGCGCGCGAGCAACTTCGTGCTCTTCCCGATGAACTTCGAAAGAGAATCGGCTATCGCCTCCACGTTCTGCAGGAGGAGTTCGCCGGGGATATCAAGAAGCTTGAAGGAGCGCGCAATCATTATCGGTTGCGCGTGGGAGCATACCGAATCCTGTTTCGCATCGACGCAAACAGCCTTGAGGTGTATGCTGTGAAGCAGAGGAAGTCTGCGTATGAGTGAGCCCCAGGAACAAGAACACAGCCCGACCATTCAACAACTCGCCGCCGACGTTGCTCAATTGCGCGAACGCGTCGAAGACCTGGAAGACGCAAGGGAGCTAGACGCTGCCATTGATCGCAATCGCGATAAACCTCTCATACACTGGGATCAAGCTAAGATCGATCTCGATCTCGTGTAGGGCTGGCAGATCATCTCTATCTCTTCAAATCAAAAGTCCAGGAACATCGCTACGTCCGCACAGCCAAGAAAAGAACAGGAGAATCGGGTAAAGGAGCGAAGACCGGGCTGGTCCGGTAGTAGCTCGTCTGACTTCTTCCATCTAGTGGATGTACTGTACGCGCTTTCGGAGCAGGAAGCTATATCTAACGACGGTAATTGGTCTCGGTTCGTTTGGGCTGCATTGCCGATGATTGCATCAGGCTTATCCGCTCAAGTCCTGGAATGTGAACGAATGCTTCAGACAGAACCCGATCCCGATCCGATTGGGATGAAAGTGTGGCTGGAAAATACTAATCTTGCTGCGGTGTTCGAGAAAATTTATCGTGTATCCGGCCCCCTATTAGAGGATCTCAAAGATCTGGTGGAGCTTAGGAACGAACTGATTCACCCTCACCATACCCCTACGGGAACACCGGACGACTGGCCAGATTACGTGAGACGGATCAAGGAAAAGGGATTGCTAAACGCGTCTGAC
>JANXQZ010000269.1 GCA_025353235.1 Bryobacterales bacterium | reverse complement strand
GAAAAAGACCGATCCTCTTGAGCCGCTGCACGCACTGAGGGGTCTGCCGTGATCCCGATTCGGCAACCCTCGGGAGATGAGGCCGCTCGCGAACGCATCCGCTCCAGCTTGCAGGAAAGTCTCATCGTGGAAGCCTCTGCAGGCACGGGTAAGACTACCGAACTCGTCCGGCGTTTGCTGAATGTTTTGCGGACAGGTACCGGGAAGATCGAGAAAATAGCGGCAGTTACATTTACCCACAAGGCTGCCGGTGAGTTGAAGATCCGGCTGCGCCAATCGCTGGATGAGGCGCGGCAGAGTGCTACGGATACCTCCGAAATCTCGAATCTCGAGGATGCTCTTAAGCACCTCGAAGAAGCCGTGATCGGAACCATTCATGGCTTCTGCACTCAGATCCTGCGGGAGCGGCCTGTCGAAGCCGTGGTGGATCCGGCCTTCGAGGAGATGTCGGAAGGTGAGATTGCTCGCCTTTTCAATCGCGCTTTTCGGACTTGGCTGGAGCGCAGCCTGAACCGACCCGCTCCCGCACTGCGCCGAGCCTTGGTTCGGGGCGCCGCACCGATCGAGCAGCTCAAGAAGGCGGGCTGGACTTTGGTGGAATGGCGGGACTTTCCCGCGGCTTGGCGTCGGTCGGCGTTTGATCGGGAGGGCGAAATCAATGCGCTGGTGGCGAGCGCGGTGGAGTTGGGAGAAGTTTCCGCTCACCCCCGATACAACGGGGACAACTTGTATAAGTCGCTCGCTCCTCTGCGTGAGTTTGTCGCCAGGCTAGAGCGCGCCGAGTTGGCATCTCCTCGCGACTACGACATGCTGGAAGGCCTGCTCCTAAGGCTTCGTCAGGATTTGCGGCCGAACGAGATGCGAAAGGGATCCGGCAGGCAGTATGGTGCCGACGTTTTACGCGAAGCCGTGTACGCCGGGTACGAAATGTTCTACGCCGCTGCAGGCGCGTTTCAAGAACGAGCCGATTCAGACTTGGCGGCCGGGCTTCGGGAAGAGATGCGCGACCTGATTGAGGAATATGACGCTGTTAAGCGCAAGAGCGGCAAGCTCGATTTTAACGATCAACTTATCTTAACGCGCGACTTGCTTCGCTCGAATGCAGAAGTACGGAGATATCTTCAAGAGCGTTTCTCGCATGTCTTCGTGGATGAGTTTCAAGATACCGATCCGTTGCAGGCCGAAATACTGATCCTGCTTGCCGCGGATGATCCGGTAGAGACGGAATGGCTGAAGACTACGCCGACGCCAGGCAAGTTATTTCTGGTGGGCGATCCCAAACAGTCGATTTATAAGTTCCGCCGCGCCGATCTTACTCTCTATGCATCGGTGTGCGAGGAATTAGTAGGTCGCGGCGTGGGTTTGGTGAAACTCACACGGAGTTTCCGGTCATCGCGTCCCCTTCAGGAGTTTGTCAACGCGGCGTTTGAGCCCCTAATGCGAACCGAGGAGGGCCAGGCGGCGTACTCGCCTCTCTCCGATGGCATCGTTACAATTACCGATCAGCCCTCTATCATCGCGCTCCCGGCCCCCACGCCTTATGGGAAACAAAGGGTGGCTATGAAGAACATCGAGGAGTGCCTGCCCGAGACGATCGCTGCGTATATCGAATGGCTGATTACAGATAGCAGTTGGAAGGTGCGCGACCCTGATTGCCCCGGTAGCCTCGTCCCGATCCGCAGCCAGCACATCGCTATTCTGTTCCGCCGCTTCGTTACTTTTGGGAAAGACATCACCCGCGATTACGCCCAGGCGTTGGAAGCGCGCGACATTCGGCATTTGCTGGTGGGATCGAAATCCTTTCACGAGCGCGAGGAGATAGAGACTATCCGCGCCGCGTTGGCTGCTATCGAGTGGCCCGGCGACGAACTTTCCGTGTTTGCCGCGTTGAAGGGATCGCTCTTCGCGTTGCCTGATGGATTGCTGCTTCGGTATCGTCATGCAGCAGGCCGTTTGCACCCATTCGGATTCAGCCAAAACGACCCGGAATTAGCGCCGGTCCAGGAAGCGCTCGGTATCTTGGCCGAGTTACACCGGCAGCGCAACCAGCGTCCCCTCGCAGACACGCTGAATGAGTTGCTGGAATCCACGCGCGCTCACGCTGCATTTGCGCTGCGTCCGGCAGGTCATCAAGTGCTGGCTAACGTATACCGAGCGGTTTCGCTGGCCCGCAACTTTGAGCAGACTGGAGGCATTTCGTTTCGGGCGTTCATTGAGGAGTTAGAAAGGCAGTCAGAACGGACTGACTCGGCGGAGGCACCTGTCATGGAGGAAGGTGCGGAAGGCGTGCGCATGATGACGGTGCATAACGCTAAGGGGCTGGAGTTTCCGGTTGTCATTCTCGCCGACATGACGTGCAAGATTTGTTCGCCGGACCCGGATCGCTACATCGATGCCAAGCGCAAGCTTTGCGCTACGCGTCTGCTCGGGTGCGCGCCTGAGGAGTTGCGCGAGCATGCGGGCGAAGAGAAACGTCGCGAAGAAGCGGAGGGCGTGCGCATCGCTTATGTGGCCGCGACGCGCGCGCGGGATCTGCTGGTGATCCCGACCATTGGGGATAAACGGTTTGAGGGGTGGCTTGGTCCTTTTAACGATGCGCTGTATCCCCTGGTGGAACGAAATCGGCATGCGGGTCTCGCTTCAGGCTGCCCGAAGTTCGGCAACAGCACTGTGCTGGAGGGGCCTGGAGGGCAAGCCTACGAAGAAGAATTCTCGGTGATGCCGGGTCTGCACAAGCCGAGCGCGGGTAGTCACGAAGTGGTCTGGTGGGATCCCGCCGCATTGCGACTGAACGTGCCCCGACCGCAAGGGCTGCGCTATGAAAATATCTTGGTGGAAGGCGAGTCGGAGGGCTTGGCGCGGTATCAGAAATGGAAAGCGGAGCGCGCCGAGACGATCACGCGGGGCACGCACAAATCGCTGGACGTTTTTATTGCAACGGAGTCGGGCACCGCGCCCGCTTCGACGGTTGTTGTCGAATCACTCCATAAAAAGCCCAACCGTCCATCGGGCAGACGGTTCGGCATCCTCGTGCATGACATGTTGCGGGACGTGGCGTTTGATGCTGGCCGACCCGCTATCGAAGCGCTAGCTACTTCGCATCGTGCAACTCCGGAGGAGGTCGAAGCGGCGACTGAAGCAGTGCTGAACGCTCTGGCCCACCCACTGATCCAGAGGGCTGCGGCGGCATCGCGCATTCACCGTGAACTGCCCATTGCATTGCCCATCGAGCCGGGAAGACTCCTGGAAGGCACTATCGACTTGGCTTTTCTGGAAGGCAATTCATGGACAATCGTGGATTTCAAAACCGATGCGGATATTGCGAGCAAGCGGTCTCAATATGAACGTCAGTTGCAGTGGTACGTTTATGCGCTTGCGAAGATTTCGGGCCAGTCGGCACGAGCCGTGCTGCTTAGCTTGTAGAGGGGTTATCCACCTTCGAGGCGCTCGATTCGGGTATCGTGTTCGGCTATCGTTTCATTTTGAGCGCGGGCGGGTGTTCGCCAGACGGGCGATCGCCTCCAGAGCTTGGCCAAGAAGCATATCCGTTCTCGCGCGAGCTACAGCGAACTTTGCTTCAAAATCCGCCTGAACCTCCACCAAATGACTCAGGGCGTTCGAAAGTCGCATCTCAGATTGCAACAGTTCCTGGTGTCCGCGTTGCAGTTCCTGGTGTCCGCGTTGCAGTTCCTGCTGTCCCTTCGCGAGTTCATCCATTCGTTCTTCAAATGTCATTGGGTTGGCCTGCGATGATTATACGCTTAACGATCAGGATCACCAATCGCAACGGCTATCGCCCTTCGAGGCGCTCGATGCGGGTATCGTGTTCGGCTATCGTTTCGTTCTGTGCGTGTGCAGTATTGGCCAGGCGGGCGATCGCTTGAAGGGCTTGGCCTAGAAGCATATCCGTTCTTGCGCGAGCTTCGGCGAACTTCGCTTCAAAGTCCGCCTGTACCTCCACCAAGTGATTTAGGGAGTTTGTAAGCCGCATCTCGGCTTGCCGCCGCTCTTCTTGACCTTTTACAAAATCTTCAGCAATTTGGTTTAGGGAGCTTGTCAATCGCGTCTGCGCCTCCAGCAGTCCCTGCTGACCCTTCGCGAGTTCGTCCATTCGTTCTTCAAATGTCACGGGTTGGCCTCTTCTGAACCATCACTCTTAATATTATATAGGCTAACAGAGGCAACAGGGCGAACGATGTAAGCACTGGCTGGAACCCGTACTTCTCAATGGTCTGTCCAATCGGACGAGAGACGATCGCGGACATCAATCCATACGCAAACACTAGCCCGGAAACGCCGAAGGCCGCACGATCCGCTCCGTAGATATCTACCGGCAGAGTATAGAGATTGGCGCTCCACGCGGAGATCAATAGATAACTCAGCGACATTCCAATAGTAGCGAGCAGAGGAGTCGGGAGCAGTGGAATGAACGCCGAAGCTAGTAAGATCACGGCGCAGAAGAAACACACTCGCTTCCTTGCTTCTACAGGAGTCATTCCCTTGCCGACCAGCCGCCATGACAGTGTCCCACCCAGGAACGCCCCGAGGTAACCGCACAAGGGAACAGCCCACGAGTAATGCGACGCTTCGGGCGGTGTTAAATGATGCACGCGCACTAGGTAAACTGGCGCCCAGTTGGTCCACAACGCGTAAAACGTCATGCTGAGAGCGGTCGCCATCATGAGTCCCCAGAGCCGCGGATCAGCCAGCATTCCCGAGGTGTTTAGTTTCTCTTCCGTAGGAGGCGCGCTGGGCGGGATCGCTTTCGACGTCGCGAGCCACAGTGGGATCCAGAGCAGCCCCAGGATGCCCGCCGCATAGAAAGCCCAGCGCCAATTGTGCTGATAGGCGAAGTACACGGCGAAGGCCGGCGCGAGTCCCGCTCCAACGCTCAAGCCGAGCTGACTCATGGCCGCGCCGACTGCCCGCTCCTTGGGGAGCAAGTACATGCCTCCCACCTTGCCCGCCGCCGAAATGCCGCTCGCTTCCACAGCACCCAGCGCTCCGCGGCAAAGCAGCAGTCCATTGAAGCTATGCACGAATCCATGACTCATGCTCACCAGCGACCATAACGCTACCGAGATGCTGATGCCCTTGTTCAACCCTACTCGATCGATGAACAATCCCATGAACGGAGCGGCGATCGCGTATGTGATTCCGAAGACGGCCAGCGTGGCTCCGTAGTCCGAATAGCTGAAGGGAAACTCGGGCTTGGCGCGCCAGATATCGACCATGGTCGCCAGCAGAAAACGGTCGAGATAATTGAGCACCGAGGTCAGGACGAAGATCGTGACCGCGACCCAGCGAAGCGAGATGGAAGAACCCACTTACCGATACTATCCCAAGTGGTTCAGACTCTCGGTGAGGTACTCGAGCAGCTTGCCAGGGTCGGGACCAATGCCGTCCAGCGGCAGTCGCAGCACGCCCGCAGGCGTGAACTGGGCACCCGCCGTGTGGCTGACCACGTTCATAAGCCGCACCGGATCGATCTTCGACTCGGGGTGGAACTTAATATTGATGGCCCCTTGACGGCGGTCGATTGCTTCCACTCCCAGACGTTGTGCAGTGCCTTTCAAGATCGCGAACTTGAGGAGATTTGCAACGGCGCTCGGCGCTGGACCGTAGCGATCCGCCAACTCGTCCACTACCTTCGCCACCTGATCGGGCGAGTTCGCGTCGGCGATCTTCTTATACGCGCGAAGCCGCTGGTGTTCGTCGGCGATGTACTCCGGAGGGATGCGGATGTCCAAGCCAAGATTGATCGTGGAATGGATCTCAAGCGGTACCTCCTCGCCTTTGAGTTCGTGAACGGTCTCTTCCAGCAGCCGGATATACATATCGAACCCAACCGCGCCGATGTGGCCATGCTGCTCACCGCCTAGGATGTTCCCGGCCCCTCGTAGTTCCAGGTCGAGCGCCGCTATTTTAAAGCCTGCGCCCAAGTCGCTAAACTCCTTGAGGGCAGCGAGCCGCTTGCGGGCAATCTCGCTCAACTCAGTGTCTTGGGGGATCAGCAGATAAGCATACGCTCGACGATTCGAGCGGCCCACGCGCCCTCGCAGCTGATACAACTCCGAAAGGCCGTGGCGTTCGGCGTTCTCGATAATCATCGTGTTGGCCAGCGGGATATCCAGTCCATTCTCGACAATCGTAGTACAGACGAAGACGTCGTACTCATGCCGCATGAAGCCCAGCAGCACGCGCTCAAGTTCGGATTCGCCCATCTGGCCATGGCCTACTCCCACGCGACATTCAGGCACAAGTTCCTGAATGAAAGCCGCCCGCATGAAGATGGAATCCACACGATTGTGCACGAAGTACACCTGCCCTCCGCGGCTGAGTTCCTGTTCAATGGCCGTCTTGATCAGGTCCTTGTCGAAGTGTGCCACCACCGTGTGGATCGCCAAGCGATCCTTGGGCGGCGTCTCGATGATGGACATATCCCGCAGACCCAGCAGCGACATGTGCAGCGTGCGCGGGATGGGCGTGGCGCTCATCGTCAGCACGTCCACGTTCTTCTTGATCTCTTTCAGCCGCTCCTTATGACGGACGCCGAAGCGCTGCTCTTCATCCACGATCAGCAGGCCCAAATCCCGCCACTCAACATCTTTTGAAAACAGCCGGTGGGTGCCGATCACGATGTCCACTTTTCCATCGGCGATATCGGCAAGCGTTGCCTTGATCTCTTTCGGACTGCGGAACCGGCTCAGCATATCGGTACGAACAGGGAATGCCGCGAAGCGCCGCTTGAAGCTTTCAAAGTGCTGGAACGCGAGAACAGTAGTGGGCGCAAGCACGGCCACCTGCTTGCCGTCGCCTAGAGCTTTGAACGCGGCCCGCATCGCGACCTCTGTCTTGCCGAAGCCGACATCGCCGCATAACAGGCGGTCCATGGGAGCCTCATTCTCCATGTCCTTCTTGATTTGTTTCACCGCGCCAAGCTGATCCTTCGTCTCCGTGAAGTCGAATGCGTCTTCGAACTCGCGTTGCCAATTGCTATCGGGCGAGTACGCGAAGCCTTCCGACATGCGGCGCTGCGCGTATAGCTTGAGAAGCTCATCCGCCATGTCCCGCATCTTGGCTTTCACGCGCGTCTTGGTTTTGTTCCAGGTGGCCCCGCCCATCCGGTCCAGCGGAGGGGCGGAACCCTCGCCCGCGCCTCGGAATTTTTGGATCAGGTCCATGCGCGTCATCGGCACATACAGCTTGGCCTCACCGGCGTATTCCAGCAGTAGAAAGTCGCCCTTGTTTTCTCCTTGCGCGATCTCGCGGGTGCCGAGAAACTTCGCCACGCCATGCGTCAGATGGACCACGAAGTCGCCCGGCTTGAGATCGGCCATGTCGGCCTGAAACGCAGCCATCTGCGACTTGCTCGGACCCGGGCGGGCTACCAGGTCGGAGGTATCAAACAAATCCTCTGAGCCAAAGATGACGAGGTGTTCGTGAGGCAGGCTCGCGCCGCGACGGACCACGCCTTTTACCAAATACGTGCTAGCAACTTCGCCCGCCATGTACGAGCGTTCCGTGAGATACGGGCGAGTGGTGTCCGATAACTCCAGCCCGATCTGGAACGGAACGCGGTACTCCTGGAAGATATCGGCCAACCGTTCCAACTCGCCTGTGGACTGCGCGAAGAACACGACGCGATTCCCTTGCTCGACCAAGTGCCTGGCCTCGGCGACTGCGACCTGCATGTTGCCGTGGAATGTCATTGAGGGACGGGTATTGACGTGCAAGCTGGCGCTTCCCAGTTCGAGTTCGCGCATCTGCAACTCGGCTTTGTCTTGAATGCTG
>JANXQZ010000267.1 GCA_025353235.1 Bryobacterales bacterium | reverse complement strand
TCTGGCGGCAGCGCGCGGAGGGACGATCGCTTGTCCTGGCAACCGGCAGCGATATGCGAATTGCGCGGCAAGTGGCCGATTATTTGAAGCTCTTCGACACGGTACTTGCCAGCGACGGGACGGTCAATCTTTGCGGTGAGTCCAAACGGGATCGTCTGGCGAGCCAGTTCGGCGAGAAAGCCTTCGATTATGCCGCCGACGGTGGTGGGGGTGGTGGGCGGAGCGATCTGGCGATCTGGGCTTCAGCTCGAAAAGCCATTCTTGTAAACCCGAACGCTCGAGTACTTTCAGCAGCGGCGCGGCTGGCCGACATCGATCAGGTGTTTGCTGACCCGAAAACAGGCTTGGCGGATCGATTCAACGCGCTGCGTCCCTCGCACTGGCTGAAGAACCTGCTGATTCTTGTGCCTCTCGTTGCGGCCCACCGGCTTTATGACATCGCCTTACTCGAAAAGTCTCTGCTGGCGTTTGTGGCCTTCGGGTGCTGCGCATCGAGCGGTTATCTCTTCAACGACCTGATCGACCTTGAGACCGATCGCCATCATCCGCAAAAGCGATTCCGGCCGTTTGCGGCTGGCGATCTTCCGCTCTCTTACGCCCTGATCGCAATTCCGGCTCTCCTGATCTTCGGTTGCTTTCTCGGCGCAGTGGTTTCGCCGCTGCTCTTGGTAATAGTGCTGCTCTACTTTGGGCTGAGCGCTGCTTATTCTTTGCTGGTCAAAAAGGTTGCTGTTCTTGATGTCCTGTTTCTTGCCGGTCTGTACACGGTACGGATCATAGCCGGCTCGGCGGCCGCCGGCATCTGGCCCTCTCATTGGCTGCTGGCGTGTTCGATCTTTTTTTTCTTTAGTCTGGCTTTGGTAAAACGATACGGCGAACTGGCGATCATGCGGCAGGTGGATGGCGCCGGCGCGAAGGCGCGAGCGTACGAACTCAGCGACGGCGAACTTCTTGCGGCGATGGGAACGGCCAGCGGATATCTGGCAGTGCTGGTACTGGCGCTTTATATCGCAACCGACAAGGCCCAGGTTCTGTACGCGAGCCGTGAACTGTTGTGGGTCCTGTGTCCATTGCTGCTCTATTGGATCAGCTATGTCTGGTTGACCGCGCATCGCGGCAAGATGCCCGGCGATCCAGTCGTTTTCGCCATCAGCGACCGGACCAGCCGGATTTTGATTTTCTTGATGGTGGCAACTGCGGTCGGGGCGATGTCGGGATGATCCGAATCACATCAGTCCTGCTCGCGGCCGCAGGTGTTTTTGCTCTTGCAACGGTCGAAAGGGCCGACGCACCACAGAACCAGACGTCGCTATACAACGCAGAAGGCCCCAAAACTGTCCTCGAATTGCAGCAGTTCCGGCAGGCAAGCTCCATCCATGTCCGGTCCGGGTCGCCAAGAGTTAAAGGAAGAGAAGGAGTGGCCACGCTGGTCAACCTGAATCCCACGATAAATACGTGGTATTTGCTCAGCGTTGTCTGGAGCAATGCCGGCGCTCAGGAATCCGCCTGGCATTTGGAGAACCCGAAGCCACACGACGCACAGATACTCCTCGATGAGAAATATCCCTCCGGGCTCGTAATCGCGGAGGCGGGCAATCGATATTCCTGCGACCTATTTGGAGCGGGATCGCTCCCGAATGCGCTCGAACAAGGCAGAAACTCTCAGCTCATCTATTACCCTTTGTGCGGAGGGCGCCTCTACCTGCGGAACCCCGCCAAAGGGCGGCGCACGGCGCTGGAGGCAGCGACCGAGTTTCTCCGCAATCAGGTCTGGGGTGGCGAAAGAGTAATCGTTCTATTCCACCATCTGATGGCGGACAGGTACCGCGAAACCGGGGAACTCCGGAATCGGAAAGAGGCCGCCAGTGACCCAATTGCCGCCGACCGTCCGGTTGCCGCGCTGATCGATCCCGCACACGCGGATCGTCTGATCACGCCCGAGAATCTCGGAATCGCGTTGGAGCTGCAGGGAGCCGAAAGAAGCGGCATGACTCCCGGAGCATGGTACCCGACAGCGGGAAATGCCGGGGTCTATGTAAGCGTCATGCAGCCGAACTTGATGGCCCCGGCGATTCTCCAAAGCTACAAAAACCTAGTGAGCATTCTTGACAAAATCGAGGCGTCCTCACTGTGTTATGTGATCGCCTTTGATCTTGACCAGTTCGAACTCGGATTCGCACTCGGTACTGAGTATCCCGGAGTCAGCTGGTCCGATCGCGCAATCCAGCAGATGAGGGACCCGCGCCTGCCGGGGCCCGACGGGATCGGAAGCATTGCTCCGCTGATTTCAACGGGCCTGATCTCCCCAGACAACGGACGCAGAACGGTCGCTACCTTCACGGGCGGTTTCAAGCGGACTCATGGCGCGTTCCGGTATGGAGACCTGGCTCTCAAGAATCATGGCAGCCACTATGGCTTCATCGAAAATGGCATCGTATTCAGCAAACTCCAACCGGGCTTGGCGACAATCTTCGCGCTCAACAACGGTTCGATTGACATGAAGACCTGGACGGAGCCGGATGACACGCTCCTGGCCAGAATCAGATACGCGCGCCAGAATGGAGTCCCGGTGGTTACGTTTGGCAATGCTACCCAGTCAACCGTTCCTGGCGGTCTGGTCGCCCGCTGGGGCCCTGGGAACTGGTCTGGATCGGAAGATGAGAAACTGCGCACGATACGTGCCGGGATCGCTTTGCAGACGAGACATGGCAAACGCTTCCTGATTTACGCGGTGTTCTCGGACGCCACGCCTTCCGCTATGGCGCGGATCTTTCAGGCTTATCAGTGCAATTACGCCATGCTTCTCGATATGAACGCATTGGAACATACTTACCTCGCTGTATACCGGAGGTCGGGATCCGAAATGTCCGTGGACCACCTCCTGAAGGGCATGAGTCAACTGGATAAATCGGCACCCGGCGGGATTATTCCCAGGTTTCTGGGCTTTCCGGACAACCGGGATTTCTTTTATGTAATGCGGCGAAGCGCGAAGGAGCTCAAGCCATGAAATTTCCGTTTGTCCTTTTTCTGGCGTGGTTTACTTTCCCCGGCGTGACTGGATTTGGCCTGTCCGCAGGATCCAACCAATCGCTTCGGGATCAGAACGAGCTTTTGTTCCGGCAATTGAAGCAGGTGCGAGGACTATCTGACAATCAGATCAATGCCGTTCGGAAGATATTTGAAAAGTCGGGCTACATCGGCCAGGGCAATCCCGCAATAACCAGGCATCCGGTCACGCCGGAAGATTGCCAGTCCAAGCTGAATCAACAATCGGTTCACTACGAGAATGCCCGGTTTGAGAAGATCTGCGGAGCGAAGTACTTGGCGCCTCTCTATGACCCCGCAACTCAGCGGCCCGAGGATGCCCGGGTTTGCATCGACCAGTTCGAATTTCCCGGCATCCCATGTGCGTATCCCGTCGTCTGGGTGAAAGCGCGTGAAGCCGCGGAAATCTGCTGGGCCGTGGACGAGCGTCTCGCGGACGCGCATGAATGGGAAGGTGCCTGCGAGGGGGACCTCAAACCCCCGGATTATCGCTTTGACCTCACGCACGGGCTCAGCCCGGACAAGGCAATTGCTCGGATGCGCGCAGCGCATAACCACGCGTACAGTGACAATAAACGCTGGAGCTACGGTCCGGCATACCAGAAGGGGATTTGCGCCACCTCGAGCCAGAAGACCGCCGACTGCAACGGCGGAGGCTGGACCGGCTGCGGTTCCAATACCTTTCCCGCCGGCGACTTTCCCGCTTGCCACAGCCCGCTCGACGTTTACGACCTGAACGGCAATGCGGCGGAGCACATGAACCTGCCGCTCAACGAGAGCCAGATGTCCAGCCGCGGCAACCGCGAGTTAGGCTATACGGAAATGAAGGGAAGCTGGTTTATCTTCGACACCTACCGAGCTCATGAAGATTGGTGCCGCTGGCGCGCGCCCTTCTGGCACGGATCTCGCGTGATGGATGAGCACAGCCACGCCAATTATCACCTGGGATTCCGTTGTGCGAAGACAGTGAAATAAGGCTTCGCGAGATACTGCCTCAAAGAGGGAAGTGAAGGAATGGCGGCCTGTCCCTCATATTTCGCTGCTTCG
>JANXQZ010000149.1 GCA_025353235.1 Bryobacterales bacterium | reverse complement strand
CAGGCCTAGCGCTCGCTGCCGCACTCGCGCTGTTGGCGGCCGCCGTTCTTTACCGCTGGCGCCACACGCCCTTTCAGTGGCACCAGTTTTTCGCCACCCTAACAGCAGTGGATTGGCATTGGCTGGCAGCCTCCATCATATTGATGTTGCTAACCTACGTAGGTCGGGCGCTGCGCTGGGAGGTGATGCTCCGGCCTTTGCGGCCCAAATCCAGCTTCATCGGACTCTGCTCAGCCACCGTGATCGGATTCACGGCGGTTGTGCTCCTGGGACGAGCTGGCGAGTTGGTCCGCCCATACCTGATTGCGCTCAAGGAACGGGTGCCGTTCTCCTCCCAAATGGCGGCCTGGCTGCTGGAAAGGATCCTGGACACCTTCATCGTCCTGCTCATATTTGGGGTCGGCCTTACCAAGATTCCCGACCGAGGCTTGCATCTCAGCTCCGGCTTGGAGTGGTTCGTTCGCGCGGGCGGCTACATCATTGCCTCGCTTTGCGGCATCTGCGGAGTGTTCCTGGTAGTGTTCCGGAACTTCTCCGAGTCCGCCCAAAGCCGGATTCTGGGAGCCCTTACATTCCTGCCCGAGACTTCGTATCGCAAGGTGGAAAAAACGCTGACCGCGTTCTCCCAAGGCATGCAGTCCACGCGAAATCACGGCTTCTTGTTGCTGCTCAGCCTGTACACCGTGCTGGAGTGGGCAGTGATTATTGCGGCGTACTACGCGCTGTTTCGGGCGTTTTCGGCGACCTCCAGCTTCGGCCTGATGGATACTCTCATCTTTGTCGGGTTCGTTTCGCTGGGTAGCATCGTGCAAATTCCAGGGATCGGAGGGGGCGTGCAAGTAGCTACCATCGTGGTTCTGACCCAAATATTCGGACTCCCGCTCGAAGCATCTTCCGGTCTCGCCTTGCTGATTTGGATGCTGAGTTTCGTCATCATTGTTCCATTCGGTCTGCTGTCGGCCTTCCACGAAGGTATAAACTGGAACAAATTTAAGCACTTGCCCGAGGACGTTCCAGCCTAGCCCGTCTTGAAGCAGAGATGACCTGCCCGTTCTGCAGCCACAAAGAAGATCGCGTGATCGACTCCCGGGAAAGCAAAGAAGGCGACTCCATCCGCCGCCGACGCCAATGCCTAAGCTGTGAACGCCGCTTCACCACCTACGAGCGAACGGACGAGATCCCCTACATGGTGGTAAAGAAAGATGGCCGCCGGGAGAAGTTCGATCGCCAGAAAGTCCTCAGCGGGCTCCTGAAAGCCTGTGAGAAGCGACCCATCGCCATGGGCAAGTTGGCCGCCCTAGTCGATGAGGTGGAAGGCAAGCTGTCTGACAGTCAAGATCGGGAACTTTCTACCACCGAAGTTGGGGAAATGCTGATGGACCGGCTTCAGACGTTGGACAAGATCGCCTATGTGCGCTTCGCTTCGGTCTATCGAGATTTCCAGGATGTCGAGGCTTTTCTCAATGAATTGAAGCACTTAGTCATGCAAAAACGTTCGTGAAACACTCGTGCACCCCGGCAGTGCAGGGAAATTCCTGTAACCAAAGCCAAATGGAAACATCTTTCATATAGACACTTAACTTCAGGCGGGGACGGTGCTATAATCGATTGCTGCCTACTTCAGTCGAGTGTCGTCCGGCACATCCATTGGAGTAGTCTATCACGTCTTGATATCAACCCCTGATTTGTATGAGTTCGGCGTTGTCGGTTTTGCGGGAGGTGCGTTTAGTGGAACAATTTGAAGATCAATTTTTAACGGAAAGTCACGAGCCTCTCGGCATCCCATTCGATGAAGAAGCAAATTTCTTCCATCCAGAAGAAGCCCAGGAAGGCGAAGAATTCCCTGCGGCGCAACAGGTAGAAGAGTCAATCTATACTGACGATCCCGTCCGCGTGTATCTGCGCGAAATGGGCGCTGTGCCTTTGTTGACCCGCGAGGGAGAAGTCAATCTCGCCCGACGCATGGAGCGCGGCAAGCTCCGCATGCAGAAATCCATCAGCCGCTCGGCACTAGTACAACTGCTAGTGATCGAGATTTCGGAGAAAGTAAAGCTCAGCGACGAGGAGCTCGAAAACTACGCCGATCTCGGGGACGTCGAAGAGGGGAGTCCGGCAGATACCAAGAAGCAGTCGGAAGTTCGCATCGAGTTCAACGAGATTCTCTCGCTGCAGAAAAAGCTTCAGCAGCTGCAAGAAAAGGTAAATTCGATCGCTCTCAGCAATAAAAAGATCCGCCGCCGTTGGCAGGGCAAGCTGGCTCGCAACAGGGTGGAGATGTCCCGTGCGATTCGCAGGATCCCGTGGTTTACGAGCCGTTGGAAGCAGTTCAGCAAAGAAATTGACCGCGCCGTCGACGAAATCCTAATCCTCGATAACGAGCAGCGCAGGCTGGAAGAGCGCGGCGGACCAGCCGCACAGCCGCGCGTACGGGAGTTGCGCCGGGAAATTCGCAAGCGCGAATTAACTGCGGGAGCCCCGCTGATAGATCTGAGGCATACTTTGGCTATCATTCGCCACGGTGAGCTTGAGGCTGAACGGGCCAAGAAGGACCTCGTCGAAGCCAATCTTCGTCTTGTTGTGTCGGTAGCCAAGAAGTACGTCAATCGCGGTCTCCACCTTCTTGACCTGATCCAGGAAGGCAACATCGGATTGATGCGCGCAGCCGACAAGTTCGAATATCGCCGCGGCTATAAATTTTCCACCTACGCGACTTGGTGGATTCGCCAAGCGATTACCCGCGCTATTGCCGACCAGTCGCGCACCATTCGCATTCCAGTGCACATGAATGAGAGCATGAACAAGTTTCTCCGTGCCACTCGCGAGCTGGAAAAGGAACTTGGCCGCGCTCCGACCAATGACGAAATCAGCCGCCGGATGGACATCCCGGTGGAGAAAGTTCAGAAGCTGAAGACGATCTCGCGCGATCCGGTATCGCTGGAAACGCCAGTTGGCCGCGACGGCGAATCCGCGCTAGGCGATTTGATCGAGGATCGCTGGGTTGGTTCACCCGTCGACGCAGTCATCGACTCGAACGTTCGGGACGAGACGGCAAATATCCTGAAGACTCTGTCGCCCAAGGAAGAGAAGGTGATTCGTCTTCGGTTCGGCATCGGTTGCGAGCGCGAACACACGCTGGAAGAAATTGGTCAGGAATTCGATGTGACGCGGGAAAGAATTCGGCAAATTGAAGCCAAGGCTTTGCGCCAGCTTCGTTCCCCGGAGCGTGCCCGTCATCTCAGAGCCTTGCTGGCGGCTAGGTAGTTTAATCCTCCAGGCCGCATTCAACCAAAGAAGTTTGCCATCGTCGCCACAGGAGCATTAAACTGTGGTGAGGGCTCCGTTGCCTGCGGAGCCCGTCCCTCCGTCCGCTCTGTTGCGAAATAACCCCGCCGTTAGTCCACTTAGCTCAACCAATAACGACAGGAGACCCGCCATGAGCGAGCCCGCAACTGCGCTGACCGCGCGAGAAGTATTGACCATCAAAGACATCGGACTGCTTGCCGAGCAGAACGGAAAGCCTGCGGAGACTCTGATGAAGGTGGTGGCGCTAATCGCCCGGCGCTTCAAGACCGAAGTTTGTTCGGCGTATTTGCTGGAGCCCGATCGGGCCAACCTGGTGCTAGCGGCAACAGTAGGGCTGCGGCGCGAAAGCGTCGGAACTGTGCGGTTGGCCTTACACGAAGGTCTGGCAGGACTGGTGGCGGAACAAGTGCGTCCGGTTGCCGTGGAGCAGGTAAGGAATCACCCGCGCTTTAAGTACTTCAGCGAAGCGGGCGAAGACGCGTTTCAATCCTTCCTAGGCGTGCCGCTTTTGGATCGAGGAGTTCTGCAAGGCGTGTTGGTGATTCAGACCCACGACCTTCGCGCTTTCACCGACGATGAAGTGCAAACGCTGGTGGAAGCCGCAGCGCAAGTGGCGCCGGTAGTGAGCGAGGCCCGCACGCTGGATCGATTCATCGCGCCCACGCAGGAGAAGCTGTGGTCTTTGGCGCGCAATCTCTGGTGGAGCTGGGATCACGATTCCACTAGCCTCTTTCGAGACCTTGACCCGCTAGCGTGGCGCAGGCTCAGTCATAATCCAATCGCGCTATTAAGCAAGATGTCGCTCGGGGGCATTGAGAAGCGGGCTGCGGAACTCGTGCTGCACAGCCGCATCAACTACGCGTACCGGCGGCAGCAGGAGTATCTACGCTCGGATCGTACCTGGGGTGCCAAGCACGCAGGGGTGCTGTGTCCGCGTCCGGTAGCGTATTTTTCAGCCGAATTTGGCATGCACGAATCAGTGCCGGTGTATTCCGGCGGACTCGGCGTGCTTTCCGGGGATCACATCAAGAGCGCATCCGATCTTGGCATTCCGCTAGTGGGGGTGGGCTTGTTCTACGGACAAGGTTACTTCCGCCAGCGCCTGGATCGAAACGGCTGGCAACAGGAAGAATACATACAGACCGACATCAACCAGTTGCCTATGGAGCCTGCGATTGGGGCCAACGGACAACCCGTTACCGTGCAGATCGAAACGCGGGGCGGCGTGATTCGGGCTAAAGTTTGGCGTCTCAAAGTTGGGCGTTGCGACCTGCTGCTGCTCGATTCCAACGTGGATGGGAACGCCCCGGAGGATCGCGAACTCACGTCCAGGTTGTACGGCGGAGACGGGCGCGTGCGCATTCGGCAGGAGCTAATACTCGGGGTGGGCGGCTTCCGCGCTCTCACCGCCATGGGAATCACGCCTGCGGTCCTGCACCTCAATGAAGGACACAGCGGATTCGCCGTGCTGGAAGCGATTCGCCAGCGCATGCAAGACGAGGGCACGGGGTTTGACGAGACGGTGCCTAGAGTTTCGCGCGAGGTGGTGTTCACCACACATACGCCAGTGCCCGCAGGGCACGACCGATTCAGCGCGGGGCTGATCGACGAGCATCTTGGGCCACTGGCTGACGCGATGGGTCTCTCACATCACAGGCTTATGGAACTAGGCCGCGAGAACACCGGGAATCATTCCGAAGAGTTCTGCATGACTGTGCTGGGGCTCAAGCTTGCCAGGCGCACGAACGCGGTGTCGGCTTTGCATGGGGAAGTCTCGCGGGAGATGTGGAAGGGCCTGTGTCCGGGTAAGTCGGAAGACGGGGTCCCCATCGGCCATATCACGAATGGAGTGCATGTCCCCTCGTGGCTGGCCCCGCAAATGTTCCGTTTATATGATCGGCATCTGGGCCCGGGCTGGCACGAACGCAGCGGCGAAGCGGACATTTGGGAGCGGATTGAAAGCGTTGACGACGGTGAGCTTTGGGAGACGCACCTCAGTTTGAAATCGTGGCTGCTGGATTTCGTGCGGCGGCG
>JANXQZ010000235.1 GCA_025353235.1 Bryobacterales bacterium | reverse complement strand
ACGGATCGCATCCTCCAAGCGATCCGTGGGTGCTCTCAGCCGGATGCCTGACCAGCATTCGGCTCTTTTTTTGAGCTGTCATACTTGCGCGTGATCTGCCCCTGCAGCTTTTCGAGCGAGTTTCGGAATTCTGGCACCAGTTCTGCCAGGGGTTCCAACACAAAGCGCCGCTCCCCCAGCCTCGGATGCGGAATCTGCAGTTCGTCCGTATCCACCGTTAGCTCCCCGTAAAGCAGAATGTCAATGTCGATAATGCGGGGCCCTTTCGGAGTAACGCGAATCCGGCCTAAATTCCTTTCGATCCCGAGTATTCGCGAAAGCAATTCATGCGGGGATAGGGTCGTCTCCACCTCCGCCACCATGTTCAGGAACCAAGGCTGACTGAGGAACTCCTGCGGTTCCGTTTCGTAGACCGAAGATCGGCGAACGACGTGGACATCGTCGCCTTCCAGGCAGTCCAGCGCGTCCTTGAGATGGCCCGCACGATCCCCTAGGTTCGATCCCAAGGATAAATGAGCGATCAAAACAGGCCCGGCTGGAACCCGCGGACCTTACGAGTGATTTTGAAATACTCAAACGCGCGATCCGTTCCAACGCGCCCCCGAGGTGTGCGGTCGATGAACCCGAGTTGGATCAGGTAGGGCTCGTAAACCTCTTCGATCGTGTCAGACTCCTCATCGATCGATGCCGCGATGGTGTTCACGCCCACGGGGCCGCCCGCATATTTTTCCAGCAGCGTTACCATGATTTTCTGGTCGATCTCGTCTAAGCCAAAGCGATCCACCTCCAGCCGGTCCAGCGCGGCTGTGGCTACTAGATGGTCGATGTGGCCGTCAGCCCGCACTTGCGCATAATCGCGGACGCGGCGCAGCAGCCGGTTTGCGATGCGCGGAGTGCCGCGGCTTCGACGCGCTACCTCCTCGGCCCCGGCATGATCGATGGTTACGTTCAGCAGCCTCGCTGACCGGATCACGATTCTGGTCAACTCGGCCACGTCGTAGTGATTGAGCCGCAGCACCAGACCGAAACGGCCTCTCAAAGGAGCGCTGACAAGCCCCTGCCGAGTGGTGGCTCCGATCGCGGTGAACCGAGGCATCGGCATGGAGTGGGTGCGCGCGCCGGGTCCGGTCCCAATTAAAATATCGATGCGGAAATCTTCCAGCGCCGCATAGAGGATCTCTTCGACGTCCGGCATCAAGCGGTGGATCTCGTCGATGAAGAAGACCTGCCGGGCCCGGATATTGGTCAAGACGCCGGTGAGGTCGAGCTTTTTTTGAAGGATAGGTCCGGAGGTCTGCTCGAATCCTACGCCGAGCTCCGAGGCGATGATATTTGCCAGCGTGGTTTTTCCGAGGCCAGGCGGACCATAAAGAAGCACGTGGTCCATGGCTTCGTCGCGACGCTTCGCGGCCTCGATTGCAATACTGAGATTTTCTTTGAGATTCGCTTGCCCGGTAAAGTCTGCCAACCTCTGAGGCCTTAAGGTGGCTTCGATCTGCTTATCTTCGTCCGCGCCGAGAGCCGAAACGATGCCCCTATCTAACATGCATTACCAAGGTTAGCAACACCGCTTACTTACGTGCGCGGCTCAGTAACGCGGACGCAGTGACGGCCGTCGTAACCGAGCCGTGACCGTCAGGGAGCGGGCCCGTGGGTCCGCAGGAACTGCATCACATTGCCGCGCGTGATCACTCCTTCCAGCTTATTTTCCGCCACCACCGGCAGTTGATTGACATCGTCGCGCCCCATGGTCTCCAGGGCCTCCAGCACCGGCGTGGCCAGACCTACGGTATGCAATTCTTCGAGCGGCCGCATCACCTCGTCGATTGTCGTGAACGGCCACTTGGCCCGCTCGATTGAAGTAATTTCGTTCTGAGTGATCAGCCCCAGAATTTGATTATTCTCCTCGACTATGAAGCAGCGGCGTCCGCCTTGCAGCAGATAGTCCTGCACGAAGTGCTCGATATTGGTCCGACCATCGATGGTGATGCAATCGCGGGTCATCACGTCCTTCACCTGCAAGTTGCGCAATCCCGAGGTTAAGCTCACGTTTGAGTAGCTTGCGCCGGCCGCCTGCAGCAGGAACCATCCGATGAAAGAGATCCAGAGCCCTCCGAACCCCTGGCCGCTAAAGCTCCGCAGCAGTCCGGCAATGATGAAGCAGACTGCCACGCCTTGGCCGATTCGAGCCGCCACTTTCGTGGACCGGTCCTGCTTGCCCGTAATGCGCCAAATGATCGCACGCAGAATGCGCCCGCCATCGAGCGGGAAACCCGGAATCATGTTGAACGCTGCCAGCCCCAAGTTGATGAATCCGAGCCAGACCAGCATGGCCTGCAGGGGCGTACCCGGTTGCATCGAAGGCCTCCATCCAAGCACCAGCGCGATGCCGAGAGAGAGCAGCCCCATGCTGGCGCTCGCAATGGGGCCGATAATTCCGATCCAGAATTCGGTGCTGGCGTCCGCTGGTTCGCCTTCGATCTGGGCGACGCCACCGAGCGCGAAGAGCGTGATCGAGCGTGTGGCGATGCCTCGCCGACGTGCAACCAGGGCATGCGAAAGTTCGTGAGCTAAGAGAGTGGCGAAGAAGAGTCCGGCCGTTAGCAGCGAAGTTGCCCAGATAAGGCCAGGGCCCCAAGCTGCATTCATGGAGTGAAAATGATCGCTCAACGAAAGCGTGATCAGCATGGCGATAAGCAGCCAACTGTAATGCAGGCCGACTTCTACGCCAAAAAGCCGTCCTAATCGGATGTTCGATTTCATGCGGTTCCCGAGCGCCCTCCCTGTACTGATTCTATCGGCAGCTGAAAGGGGCGCTCGGGGGCGGCTCTTTAAACCGCTCTTCGAATCATGTGATAAACCACGAGAACAACAATGGAACCAACGGCAGCCACTAGAATGCTGTATAGATTGACCCCGGTCACAGGATGGCCGCCGATCATCGAAAAGAGATATCCGCCAACCACCGCGCCGACGATTCCCAGCACGATATCGAGAAAGATGCCTTCACCGGATTTGTTCACAATCTTGCTTCCGATGAAGCCGCCGATCAGTCCCAGAACGATCCATGACAAAATATTACCCATCGAGTTACGCTCCTTCGCCTACACGGTGAGATCGACTGCAACGTGCTTGCTCACTTTGGCGATTTGATCGAATTAAGCATATACCAGCGAGCAGGGGGGATGCAAAGCCTTGGTTTCATGCAAGGCTAGTGAAGCGGAGCAGGGCCATTGTTTCGAGGATCGCCGCCCCCTCCCGCAGCCTGCCACTGCCTGTACAGAATGTTTCCCAGGCTCGCGTCATTGCTAGCGGGATTACTAAAGGCAGCCTGCGCCTTGGCCCACGACGCGGCAATCTCGGCATTGCGCAGTTTGGCCAAATAAGCGGCAAGCACGGACTCATCGGCGAAGCGCGCCGGCGTCCGAGGATTCGCGAGAACGTCCGCTACGCTGCGACCCTCCCCGGATTGCCGCAATAAAGCGATGGCCTTGGGACGGCTGCGCGGGACGCCTCGCCCGAACTCATAAGCGATCCCGAGCGCCATCTGCGCCTTGTCAAAGCCCTGGCGCGCACTCAGGATATAGAGTTCCAGGGCTTTTGCGAAGCTCTTGGGCAGGCCGCCTTCGCCCTCTTCATACATTCCCCCAAGCGCGTACTGGGACGCACGATGGCCTTGTGCAGCGGCTAAGCCAAACCAGTGTGCCGCCGCCCGGTCATCCGCCCGCACTCCATTGCCGTCCTGGTAGGCGATGCCGAGTGCGGCCTCCGCTCGCGCGTGCCCCATGCGTCCAGCTTTCAAGAGCAAGGGAAGCGCGCCGCGATGGTCATTTCGATCAATGAGCGCGGCGGCTCGAGTCCACAACTGCTCTGCCTCAGCGCGTTGCTCCGGCGGCACGCCTGCCGGCGGAGAATCCGAGTAAGAGAGTTCAGGCGCGGATCCGGGGTTCTTGCCTCCGCCAGCACCCGCGCCATCGCGGCGGTCCAGTTGCAACTGTCCATAGTTGCCCCTGAGCGGCTGGGAGCAATTCACCTGGGTGCGACTGTACATCGTGCAGTAAGGAACATCGTTTAAAAGTTCGTTGATGCGTTCCGCTGGAATACTGTACGTGAACGCGCACGGGTTGCCGCTGCCGTAATAATTTGTCGAGTTAGGTCCGCCGCTATTGGGAGCGCCGCAATCTCCATAGTGAGAAGGCGCGGGATCTTTGGGCCGCTGTGCAAGTGTTGGAATAATTGCAACCGAGGCCAGGACAGAAACCACCAGCGTTCGCGCTCGATCGGGAGTTCTCAGCATGCCCCAGAGTAAGCAAATCCGTTCCGGGACGCAAGGCCAAGGTTCTCTTAGGCTATTCTGCTTCCCATATAACGTCATCCGTGCTAGGATTAAAAATCTGATCCAGTCTTTCAGGTGCGCGGAAACGGAGAAGCTGTTTCGGGGATAGCGGACTCGCCGTTTTCAGG
>JANXQZ010000229.1 GCA_025353235.1 Bryobacterales bacterium | reverse complement strand
GGTCTGGAGCTGCGTTTTGAACCCTTGGGCGGATGCTGTTACTTCGTATGCGCCTGGAGTCAATGGAAAGACGCGATACGATCCAACGTCATCGGTTTTCAGCTGCCGCGCCACTCCCGTCGCGACGTTTCGCACCAGGATGTCCACCCCTGCGATTCGTCCCCCGTTCTGGTCAACCACGTCGCCCACGATCGTGGCGTTGGTTGTCTGTGCGCTGGCGGCTAAGGAAAGCGCCAAATAAGCGGCCGTTAGGGCCGTCATTTTCCTGATATTCAACATGGATTCTCCCGTTCGTCCGGATTGTCTGCGAGCCGAAGCCGGTACATGCGCCTCTGAACAGCTGAATGAAAATGTCCGCTCCGACGTTACTAGGGCTGAACTTTATCACAGACCCCGGGTGAAAGCAAGCCGCTTCGCCCAACTTTTTCGTTAACTTTGGAAGGGTACGGTCGCCTGGAGGTGGGCTGAGTTCCGGGTTTGCTACCATCGCTACATGCCTGCGACGAAAGTCACCGTAATTAACAATGGACCAATAAGAATTGAAGGAGATTTCTCGGTGCAAGACGCCGAGGGAAAGGACTTCGGGCTTGCCGGACGGACAGTGATCTCGCTGTGCCGCTGCGGCTTTTCCTCGAACAAGCCCTTCTGCGACGGACAACATGGAGTGAAAGGCTTTGAATCCGCGTGTCAAGCGCGCGACCTGCCCCCGCCCAAACCCAAGTTCTAGCGCGCTGCTCAGGGCTCGGTCGTAATAGACCGTGTCTGCTGTAGCCTGGCCCGCCTGATATCCGCAGCCAGTTTTTTCGCAACCTTGTCCGCGACATCTGCCGACGCGCCCATGAATTTGCCGCCGAAACTTTCCTGGGTAGTGGACCAGATCACATCGCCTTCGATGGAGACCAGCCGGACTGTGGCCATGGCTTCGTGTTTGCGTTCTTCGTTTCGTCGGCTTTCGTTCTCACCAACGCTAAACGAGGCGTTGCCGCGGCCTGAATATCTGGAACTGCTGGAACCGGTTTCCGGCAAACTCACCTGCGTGTGCGCATTCAGCCCCTCCGACGAGGAAAATGAATCGGTAAAAACGGTATCCTGCCCGGACCCCTTGATCACCGCATCAGCCTTATCTTCATCTTCCGTCACGATAAACAGCTTCGAGGCCTGCAGACTCGTCATCAGAAGATCGCGAATCTTCAGCGCCGATTCCCCGCCCGTAAGAAGATCGACGTAAACGCGCCGGACCTTCGCCAACTGCTGCGCCGACTCCTCTTCCGGGCTTGCCTGGGGTTCGACCGCTTCCCGAATAGGAGCGGAAACCGGGGCCGGAGGCTTTGGGACCAGCGCCATCAGGAGAAATAATAGACTTCGCATAGCCTAACCCTTCCCAGCCTTGCGCGCTTCATCATCCTGAAAATCCACCCTGCGGCCCGTGCGCGCCTCCAAGCTGACCAACACCGCCCGGATATGATCCTTATTCACCTTGAAGATCATGGCTTGCTGCCGCCCTTGCTCGTCTTCGTATCCGACCGTCAGGAAGTGTTCCCGCTTCTTGCTCAGCAGGAACAACGGCGAGATCAAAATGGCTGGCAAGATCCGGCGGTCCACTTTTTGCCCGTATTCCAGCAGATTGACCCGTTCGTAGGGAATGCGCCAATTCGCCTTATGGGAATAGAACACGAAGAAGTGCTCGTCGGTGGCCTCGATGGTGCCGCCCGAGCCTCCGGGGATCTGGGAAATCGTCCCGCCCACGTACTCCGCATGGCCGCCGTTTGCAGCGGCTATCAGGCTTGCGCAAGCCAGCAGTAAGATCAAACCCAGTCTTCTCGGTGTCATACTTGAGGTAGTTCGGAAAACGGGGAAAGTTCTCAGAAATCCTTCAGAATGGTTATCTCTCATACTCAGGAAGAGCGTTTTGGGCGCTAATCGGCACCGGCCAGCCGCGCACTTGGCGGATGCGGTGCGGGTGGCTAGGGCGGCGGCGCCTGGTTACTGGCGGCAATACCGGCGGGAGCGCCAGCGGGAGATTCTGCCAGCGCCCTTCAAACCCAATCCGCGCCTCTGGCCGGATACCGGACTGCACGCCGCTTGGCTCGGCCATAGCACGGTGCTGGTGAAAGTGGACGGCTTCACGTTCATTACAGACCCGGTGTTAGGTTCGAAATGCGGCGTGAGTATGGGACCAATGACGGTGGGTCTGAAACGCTTAGTGGCACCCGCGCTGCTTCGTACGGAGCTGCCGCCCATTGACCTGATCCTTCTGTCGCACGCCCACTTCGATCATTTCGACCGTTTGACGCTGCGCACTCTCGAGCGCGCCGGGACCGCGGTAGTCACTGCATCGCGCACCGCCAACTTGCTGCGAGAGGCGCGCTACCAATCGGTATGCGAACTGGGGTGGGACGAATCGACCCAAGTAGGACCGGCCACCGTTCGCGCCTTCGAGGTGAATCATTGGGGCGCGCGCATCCGTACGGACACCTATCGCGGCTATAACGGCTACGTGATCGAGACAGACAAGCACCGGATCATCTTTGGAGGGGATACGGCTTACACCGAGGTGTTCCGAAAGCTCCGGACTTCGAGGCGGACGGATCTCGCGATTATGCCGATCGGCGCGTACGACCCTTGGATCCACGTGCATTGCAATCCGGAGCAGGCGCTTCGCATGGCGGATGACGCGGGTGCGGAGCACGTACTGCCGGTGCATCATCAAACATTCCGTCTCAGCCGCGAGCCGTTCTTCGAGCCAGTGGATCGGTTGCTGACCGCCACTGGACGGGACGATCACAGGGTGGTGCTGCAGCGGATCGGCCAAGAGTGGAAGCTCTAACCCGAGCGAGCTTCAACATACGGTGCGGCTATGCTGCTTTGTACTCTGAAACTCTTGCTAACGTGCGCGGCTCGGTAAAGCAGTTTCCGAGCCGTGACCGTGAGGGAGCGGTTTCAAGTATCGGCAGCTTTGGAATGCCACCGTTTTGGTTGCGGCTATGCCGCTTTGTATTACTATCCACTAATTTCTTCGGCCGCAACGAATTTCTAACGCCGTGGAAACAGCAGGGTTTGCCGCCAACGTGGGGCAGATTGTTAATCTGCAGCCGATTGTTAATCGGCTCTCTATGTTGCTGTTCAGTCAGGGCCGATTAACAATCTGCCCACTACTGTTCGCGCCGCCTGTAGCATGGTTATTGCCACAGTGTTTTCTCGGACGTTTTGAACTGATCCGCAAACTCGAAACCGTCACCGTTTGCGCCTATGCTTTGTACTGCAACATCCCAATTTCTTCTCCGCTCTTGACGAATTGGTTGCGGCTTGCCGCCATGTGGGTAGCCAATCCTGGCTGCAGCTGGCTTTCCAGCCAGCTCCCACTATATCCATCAAATTCAAGTTAAGGTCCTATGTTACAGTTTGGGCTTCAAGGACATATCCGTTGAACACCCGCCATGCGGTATTCGCGTGCGCTCTGGCTATGAGCGCCCAGCAGCATAAGCTGAGCATCGATATCGAGACAGACGAAGGCAAGCTGCTGCACCGTTTGGAAGAGCAGGAAAACCTCCTCGAAAAGCGCCAACTCATGGAAGAGTTTGTCGCCAAGTATCCGAAACACGCGGGCGTCACGTGGGTCTACGGGCAGCTCCAGCCGATCTATCTAAAAGACGGCCAGTTTGACAAAGTTCTCCAGGCAGGCGAGAG
>JANXQZ010000227.1 GCA_025353235.1 Bryobacterales bacterium | reverse complement strand
GCTGCCGTTCACTAGCTCCAGAGATTGCAGGGTGGTCGCTGCGCAGTCCCGTTCGGTGAATACCTGGTCGCGAATCGGGCGGCCCAGAGCGCGGCTGAGCGTGGTGGAGTTGATGCGCCAGTCGCGGCTGTAGCGGCCTGCCTTCTTGCCCGGCTCGGTGGCCACCTGCCACTCGCCTGTTATGGAGCCGATAGCGTCGATGAACTCTTCAGCCGTGATGCGGCGGAACTCCGGCCCCTGGAACACGTACTCATTCGCGTTGGTTGTTGGACGGCGAACGGCTGGCATTTGATAGGCCTGAGACGTCATGATGGTTCGGAGCAAGTGCTTCAGATCATGCCCGTGAGACGCGAAGTCGCTGGCTAGCCAATCGAGCAGCTCGGGGTTCCAAGGCTCGGCATCGAGATCATCGACATCGGCGACGATTCCGCGCCCGAGCAGGCGCTGCCAATAGCGGTTCACCAGAGTGCGGGGAGTGCGTCCGTTGCGCGGGTCGATGAATAGCTTGGCCACCATGGCACGGCGTTCGGCGAGAGAGAGCGGAATAGTTGCAGGGTTCAGTTCAGGGTAGAGAAAACTTGCGTCCGTGTACTGGCCGGTTGGATTATCGCAGCGAACCAGTTCCATTTCCGGGCTCTCCGAAAAGAATGCGGCCAGCCCGTAAGCGTCCTTCAATTTCCAACGGCTGATGAAGCTGTCGTGGCAGGAATTGCACTTCAGGTTTACGCCGAGAAATACTTGGGCGCTGTTCTGCGCGGCTTGCATGATGGGGGTTTGGCTGGCATTGATGTCTCCGCGCCAATTAACTCCAAGCAGGAAGCCTTCGGGCGAATCGCGCTTGGCTGGATTGAGCAGGTCGGTGATGAAGCGGTCGTACGGCTGGTTGGTTTCGAGCGCTTTATAGAGCCACGCGGTGATGCTCTGGCGGCCCCCGTGATAGTTGTCGCCTCCGTCGTTGCGGAGCAGGTCATTCCAGAAACTGATCCAGTGTTCGGCGTAGTTGCGGTTGTCGGCGAGGAGGAGGTCGACCAGCTTGGCGCGCTTGTTGAGGTCGGTGTTTTTTACGAAGTCAGAGAGATCTGCGGGGGAGGGAAGCAGTCCCCAGGCATCGAGGTAGGCGCGACGGGCGAAGGCGGCGTCGCTTGCGAGGGCTGGCATGGAGCCACCGTGTGTTTCGAAATATCGTGCGAGGAAACGATCAACCGGGTGGCTGGATGCAATGAGGCGCGAGGTTGGAATTTCGGGAGCGGTCAACTGCAGCTTTGGGATCCATGGAGCTTTGGCGGGCTCGGAGTCGGCGTTGAGTCGCGCACCGTCGTCGATCCAGGAGCGGATGAGATTTGTTTCGGTGGCAGTTAGCGGTGGAGCCCCGAGCGGCATGGCGGGTCCACGCTCACCTGTGATTCGTTGCAGGATGAGGCTCTGGCTTGCATTGCCTGGGATCACCGATGCTCCGCTGCGTCCGCCGTGGAGCATCTCGGCGTACTCGCGGATGGTGAATCCGCCGGAGCGTTTGTCGCCCCCGTGACAGGCTTTACAATTCGCCGCGAGTATCGGCTGAATGTCTCGCGTGAAGTTTGGGTGTTCGGCACTTGCGACGGAGGCTAGGAGAGCGCCGCACGCAAGGGGAAGCAGTTTCCGGAGCAGCATCGGTATTCTTCAAAATACCAGTTCCTCGCCGCCGAAGTAGCATTGTAAGTTGGAACCAATTTCTCATTTCTTTTATTCGGATCGGCTTAAGCTGCAGTTCTGGGATTTTGGGCAGGACGGGAAGCCTTCCCTTTTGCTCGTGCATGGCGGACTCGACCACGCGCGCAA
>JANXQZ010000196.1 GCA_025353235.1 Bryobacterales bacterium | reverse complement strand
TCACCATGTAGACTTTGCTGCGCTCGTCGCCGGTGAAGACTTTCATTACTCCCGGATGGTCAAGGGTTTTGCCGATGTCCTCTTCTCGACGAAAACGATCGAAGAGCACCGGATCGCTTTCCATCTCCGGATGCGGGATCTTGATGGCTACCACGCGGCCGCTGCGCACGTCGGTACCGCGATAAATCGACGCCATGCCGCTGCGGGCGATTAAGCTTTCGATGCGATAGTTGTCAAGCTGCTCGCCGGGATGGACTGGGATCATGTAGAAGGTCAGGGAAGCTTATAGGGACGCCCGCGGTACATGCCTACGCGCTCGACGGCCAACACGCGAATCAACTGTACGCTGATATTATCGCCGCCATCCCGCTGGTTTGCAAGGGCGACCAGTTCTCTTGCGGCCGCGTTCAAATCCCCGCGCGGTAGCAACGCCTTTCCCATGTCCGACGCCTCCACCGATCCATGCATGCCATCGGAACACAGCAGCAACACGTCATCGGCCAGCACCTGCTTTTCACAGGTGTCCACGTTGACGAACATATCAGTTCCCAGGGATCGGCTCAACACGTGCTTCGTGTCTACCTCGGCCGCCTCACGGGCGGTGAGCAAACCCAGGCGGAGTTGCTCATTGGCGACAGTATGATCGCGGGTCAACTGCGTCGCTTCGCCACCCCGGATCAGATAGCATCTTGAATCTCCAACGTGGGCCACGGCAACGCGGTCGTATCTTAGCGCGCAAGCTACGATGGTGGTCGCCATCGCCACGCCGCCAGGGCCGCTCGTACGGCCTGTCTCGAACACTTGTACATTTGCCGACTGTACTAAGCGAGGCAACAGCGCAGAGTGCGGTTCTCCTTTCGGCGCGCTGCGGAAGCCTTCCACGATGCTGTCTACCGCGCAGCGCGAGGCTACCTCGCCCAGCTGCTGCCCCCCGACTCCGTCCGCAAGCGCGAACAGCCAGCCATGCGTGCGAACTTGCAAGGGGTTGGCCGGGGCGACGTGACCCAGGTAGTCTTCGTTGTGATCACGGCGTCGCCCAGAGTCGGAGGCAGATATAAATTCCAAGTCGAGCATGGGGCAAGCTACAAGCGAAGGGACTGCACTGTCATGAAATAACCATTACAAAGTGGCTCGTCCAAGTTCCAGAAGTGCGGCAGGCTATCTTGTCTCCCGACACCTTCTGCAGGATCGAAAACCCTCGCCACGCTGTCGAGAGCTCCGGGCCGATTGGCAATCGGGCGCAGGTAAACAACCTGCCCTACACGGAGACCGAAGTCCGTTTTCATCACGATTCGTGAGCCGAAAGCTATAAGCCTGGTGTCACCGCCTGAGAACGGTTTGCAACCAGCGTTGTGCGTCCCGCAACCTTGCTCGACTTCATGAAGTAAATCCCTCCATAAATCGCCCACACCGCCGCGATCCCCAATGCCAGAAGAGGCTCCATCTTCGTGCCATATCCCATGAAAGGTCCGATCAAATAAAACGCCATGCAGGCCAGGTTGGCAAGCAAGCCAAACATGGGAATGAAGAGATGGCGAATCGCGTTGAATTTGGGGTGGTTATGGTAGGCCACCATGCAAATCACGCAGCTGAGTGCATACAGCAGGAAGGTTCCGAAGTTCGATGCGAGAGTAACCGTGAGTAGAGAATTCGGCATAGCCGCCATCCCGTCGTGGGTGGTGTAGCCGAAACTCGACAGCAGTCCCTGGGGAAGCGCCTTGATCGCTGCATCTGTTGGCGCGCCGGCGTCTCCGAAAGCCATCATAACTCCTACGCATCCAACCACTGCCGAAATGCCTGCCAAGGTCCAGATGGCGCGATGAGGGGTGAGATTCTTCGAGTGGAGCAATCCGAAGTGCTCCGGAACTTCGCCATCCTTACCCATTGCATAGGTGACGCGAGCTCCGGTATTCATGCAGGAGAGCGTGGTCCCGATCAAGGCTAGAAACACTGTGAATGCCTCACATAGCATAAAAATTCTTCCCCCGCCCGGACCGAAGATCGAGTTGCCAACCACGATCATCATGTCTCCGATAGGCGCAGCCGAGTTCGCCGCGCTTTGCATCGTATACCCGCTATTCAAGAAGTAATTCGCCGCGAAATACTCAAATAAATAACAGAAGCATCCCTGCACCAGAAGAGAGACGATCACTGCGATTGGAACATCGCGCTTGGCATTGCGAGCCTCGCCGCCCATGGCCGTTACCGATTCGAATCCCACTAGGATCAGAATGGCTACCGTGGCCTGGATGAACGCCCAGCTAATGTTATGCACGCCAACTACGGACGCACCATCTTTATGTGTAAGGAAGTTCCCCTTTTCATCTTTCTCCGGATAGCTCACTATATAGGGCAACGCCTTGCCGCTTGCATCGAGCTTCGCCTTTGGCGTGCCATCCGCATTGCGGAGAATGTTCTCAGTGGTCACCCCGTTCGCGACTACCTTCTCCGTGGCAAATTCATAGTTGTAAGCATCGCCGGAGGTGGAATCGAACTGTAAACCAGTGCTCCCGGCAGGATGGTTCGAGCGGTAGCCCAGGGCCATCACCGAGAAAACAACGAGCGCGGAGATCTGAATCACGTTAATGGCGATGTTCACCGAAGTGGAGCCGTTGACGCCCCGATTCGCAATAAAAGCAATGAAAAACGAGAACGCAATCGCCACCAGCATCATGAAGAGAGTGCCTGGATTCGACGCGCTCATGACGTTCGGCCAGAGCGTGCCCACCAAATACCCGCACAGGATGCCCATCACCGCAACCATCACGCCCGGATAAATCCAATAGTAGAGATGCGACGCCCAGCCGACAATGAACTTCGAGAGCCGCGCGAACCGCCAGGCTGCTTCGTGGTTTAGAAACGACTGCTCGGCAAAGTAATACGAGCTGCCGGTTCCCGGATACAGCTTGGCCATTTCGGCGTAACAAACCGCCGTAGCCAAACAGAGCAGGAGGGCTACGATGATGCCGATCCACATGGAGGGCGATGTCGCGCCGGTGGTGGCCTGAATGAAGAAGGTTAACCAGAGGAAAGCTCCGGGAGCGATGAGCGCCATTGCGTTCATCGTCAGACCCGTTAGGCCTAAAGTCGCTTGCATTTTAACTGGTTCGTTAGCTGCCATTTGATAGCTCCTTGAAATTTATTTAGGGAATCAGTCAATTACTTTTTCGGTCCGAAGAAAGCGACCATGCCGAGCAGAATGGTCGGCTGATGCTTTGAGGAGCGGCCGCCCTCTTTGTCAAAGAAAGCTTGGTTTGAGAAGTCGTCGCGAAACTCGAGGCGGCTAAGCAACCAGTTATTCACTTTGTACTCGCCTGTAAAGGTGACTTCCTTCAAGCGCTGCACGGTTCCCGTGGTGAAGCCGTCGGCGTCGTTGAACCACTCTACGCGCGGCGCGAAGGCGTACTTCTTGCCGATCGCAAAACGAGCCGCAGCCGCGACTCCAACCCATTGCTGACTGCCGCGCCCGATGTTCTTGTCACGCCCGTAGTCGAAGTTGACGTAGTAATTTATCTTCTCGGACGGGGTAAACAGAAACGTCGTGTCGTAGAGATTGCGGAAGCCTTGATTGGTGTGATCCTTCTCGGGTCCCGAATAATAATTATTCGACCACGAGAGCTTCTTCCAGGTGTATGTTCCGACCAGTCCGACCGTCTTGCCGCTGTTGTTGTCCTTCACGTTGTTCCACCCATTCACGAGTTGAACGCCTCCCGTGAAATGAGTGCCGACCGGGAAAGATGTGCGCAAGCCTAGATGATAGTAAGGGATGGCATAAGCGAAGAGAATCGATCGCGAGTAGTTCCAGTTCGCGTTCGATTCAATCACCTCGGCGCCGGCGCTGGTTACGAACTTTCCGGCATCCACCTGAAACCCCTTCCAGCTCTTGGGCTTGAGGCTGACGAAAGCCTGCTCGATGTACTTCATGCCTTCCCCGTCGCGATCAGTGGCGTGGATGATATCGAATGTCTGGCCGAAGCCTACATCGAGATGGAAGCCGAAGGGAGCGGGACCATGGTCGATGGTGAATTTCGCCATGCTCAAATGCACGTTGTCGGAGCGAACGTCGAAATTGCGGAGCTGGTTAAAGCCGGAATCCGGGTGGTTGAAATTTCCATCCACGTAGCCGTCCAGCAGGATGCTGAAATCGGTGCCATACTTCGTCCACGCGGAGGGAGGAGCAGGCGGGGGCGTAGCCGGGGCTGCGGGGGTACCTGCAGGAGCCTGAGCCGGGGGAGCTTCCGGCGGCGTTGGTGTTTGAGCTTGGGCCGACATCAGCAAAATTGCGCTGGCGGCGGAGATGAGAAAACAAGTGTTCCGCAAGAGATTTCTCCAAGTTGGATTTCGGCACTAAAGCCACACGGCTAGAACGTATTTTACAGGCGCTGCTGACTTGGCGCGCGCTGAGACGGGGGGAATAAGAAAAAGTGTAGTCTGATCGCCTGCCCACCGCCAATAGATATTTTGAATAGGGTCGATCTAAACGTTTCGGATCGCTTGCGGGCAATTCCTGCTCATGATCGTGTATCCTCGTCAACAATGACCTTGAAGATTCCGGGCTTTCTCTTGCTGTTAGCGGGGTGGGGCTTGGTGGTGGCGGCTGTGGTGCTGTTGAAGCTGACTGGACCTCGAACGGCATTCGTACTCGCTGGGGTATGCGTTGAGATTGTCGGTCTGGTGCTGGTGCTCCGCTCTCACGTGAGTCCGCGCGAGGAAAGGCCGTGACGGATAACGCACTGCCTTTGTATGTCATGCTCATTTTGCTGGTTCCGTTGGCCGGGGCCGGGATTGCCCTCATCAACACGGGCCTGGGCCGATCGAGAAGCGCGGCTCACTCGATGCTGGCGTCGCTGTGCGCCATTGGAGTGGCGGCTTCTGTGTATTTCGTGTGCGGATTCGCCGTGCAAGGTTTTCCGGGCCGACCTTCTCACGATTTGATACTCTCCGGCAAGGCTTGGAACTGGATGGCGGCCGAACCGTTGTTCTTGCGCGGATTGGATCTGGACGGGTCCCCTGCATCGCTCGGGGCTTGGCTGCAGATGTTCGTCGTGGGCATCGCGGCGCTGATTCCGCTTGGCGCAGGCGCGGATCGATGGCGTCTGGGCGCAATCTGCTGGTCCACCGCGATCCTCTCCGGCTTCACCTATCCGCTCTTCGCGCATTGGGTTTGGGGCGGGGGCTGGCTGGCCCAGTTAGGCGTGAATTATGGCATGGGGCGCGGGTTTATCGACGCGGGCGGTGCCGGATCGATCCATGTAGTCGGCGGATTGACGGCCCTCTCGATCGCGTGGATCCTGGGGCCGCGGCGCGGGAAGTACGGGCACGACGGCCTGCCTTCCGCGATGCCCGGCCACAATGGAGTCCTGGTCCTTTTCGCATGCCTGCTGGCTTTACTTGGTTGGATTGGAATCAACGGCTCCATCGCTTTGGTGATTTACGGGGTGGCGCCTGGCAAGGTGGTTCTGGTGGGGATAAATACAATGCTGTCCGGCACTTTGGCAGCGTTAGCAGCAGCCGCAATCACCCGCTTTCGGTTTGGGAGACCCGACGCGTCGCTATGCGCCAACGGTTGGGTCGGCGGACTGGTGGCAAGCAGCGCGGCTTCCGCATTTGTCTCGCCGGCCGCAGCTGCAATCGTCGGATTGATCGCTGGGACACTGGTCACCTTGTCCGTGGAATGGCTGGACTTGCATTTGGGAGTAGACGATCCGGCGGGCGCAATCTCGGTGCATGCAGT
>JANXQZ010000171.1 GCA_025353235.1 Bryobacterales bacterium | reverse complement strand
GTACTTCGCCACGGATCCGGTGGCGCTGGACAAGACGGGTCTGGCGGCCATCGATGCGCAGCGAAGTACATGGTCTTGTGCTCCCAAATGTAGCGAGTCTTGCCGCTCGGGCCCCCGTGGAAAGACGCTTTCACGCCGTCGCAGATGTGCAGCACGGCTTTCTCCCGGATGATCGGCAGGTTGACCACCGACGGAATAAATACTCCGCAGGCATTCAGAGTCGGGGTTAAGTGGCTGCGGTTCACGTTGTTCGACATGCCATGCGACATGTTCTTCAGCGCAATGGTGACTCCAGCCGATTGGTGGTGCTTCAGCACGGGCAAGTTAATAAACTTGTTCACCTGCTTGGTGACTACCTTCGCAATGTAGGAACGCCGATAGTGGGCGTCATTGACGTTCTCGCCTGGCTTAACCAGCGACATTTCCATATAATGGTCGGGATCGTAGCCGTCCATATCGAGTTGGACGTCGTTATATGCTTCTGAAGAGCCGGTCCAGCGCACTTCCTTCGGCAGCCACTTGTCAATCCCGGTGCTGACGATCTCTTCCCGATAGCGGCTGAAAATTACGACGTCGCGAAGCTTGACCCCTGCTTGCTGCAGACCATCCAGAATCTGATGCAAAACCAAAGGATCGGAGCAGAGTTTCGGTCCCCCTACCGGGCTGACCTTGATGCCCACTACATCTCCAGGCTGAAACAAAAGGCGCCATGCATCCGGCCATCCGGGAGCGCCAGTCAGCTCCAGCATGCCCTTGTGCATCATGGTTTCAATGGCTGCGGCCTGATAACGGTCAGCCACGATGCAGCTCGGATTTTGCACTGCGATGACGCGCCCCGGATAAGGTCCCGGCATGCTTGTCTTGGCCGGAGCAGCTTTCAGCGACCCCTGAAAGGCGAGTGCGCCGCCAAGGAGAGCAGACCGAAATGCATCGCGTCGAGAGGCGCAGGGCATGGGTGTTTAAGAGTCGAGCGGCAGCGTTAGGCAGGCCTTCGCTAACGATTTTTGCAAAACTTCCAGCGCTTCTAGTTCCTTCAATCCTCTGGAAATCGAGAGCTCTGTGACCAGCATGTGCCGGGCTCGCTGCAGCATCTTCTTCTCCCGGAAAGAAAGAGGTTTATCGCTTTGGAGCAGCAGCAGCATCTTCATTACTTCTGCGATCTCAAGGAGGCTGCCGCCGCGCATCCTCTCGGAATTTTCCTTGAACCGGTCTTTCCAGTCGGATTTGGTTTTTGGCTGGCGTTCGGAAAGATACCCGAGCACCCTCCCAACTTCTCCGTTCCGGGTGACTCGCCGGAGCCCGATTTCCTCCACATGGGAAAAGGGCACCATTACGGTCATGCTGTTATAAGTGAGGCGAAGAAGGTAGAACCGTTCGAAGCGCTCACCGAAGGATCGCGTGCTAATGTTCTCTACCGTTCCAATTCCTTGGTTAGGGTAGACAATCTTTTCGCCAATCTGGAATAAGGTCATACAAGGACCTGTACACCTGCCTAAAGTTGTTAAAGTACGCCCGACCGGAAGGTTAATGTTAAGCCGAAGTTAATCTATTGTCAAGTACGGGTAAGCGCAATTTTGGGACAAATGAACTAAATCACGAATTAGGGTGTAAGTGGGACGTTAGAATTTATGATTCTTGCGCCTGAGTTGCCACCCCGCGAAGGTGGATCATTTTGCGAGGGCTTCGCCAGAAACCCGACCCGCCCATCACGAATTGGCCCGGCGCTTACCTCGAGCCATCCGCCTTTGTCGCTTTCGCCGCTGCCTTCGCCAAGTTCTGTTGAACTCTTAGCTTTACGATTTGTTCGATCAATCCGTATGGGATCGGTTGATTGAGCGGAAATTGAAGGTTTCCCTTCGGGCCCGCATAGGGCAAGATCGCCTTCTCGATCCTCGCATCGCCGGATACGGGCGGGTAGAACCCGATGTGGTTCTGAAAGGCAGCGAAGTACACCAGGACCGCCCCTTGCTTGAACGCCGGCATTCCATAGCTGATCGCTTCCTGCGCGTCGGGCGCAACGTTGTGGATCGTCAGCCGTATCCGTTCTAGAATCGTCTGCACGTCAGGCGAGAACGCCGCAATGTACTCATCAATGTTCTTGGGCGTGGCGGGACCAGTTGTCATCTTGTCTCCCTGCGATTTCGGTTGCCTTTGACGATGCGGTTGCTTACACTTCTTCCGACTCTCCTTCCGGCGCGGGAAGAGTATCGCTATTCCCCGCCACCCATACATACAGGGTCGGCAGCAGGAACACCCCTAAAATCAGAGCGGCCACCAATCCTCCTACAATCACAATCGCGAAGGGCCGCTGCGAATCCGACCCGATGCCACGAGAGAGCGCCGCTGGCAGAAGACCCACGCTCGCAACCAACATGGTCATCATAATGGGACGCAGCCTCCGTACCGATCCTTCAATCGCCGCGTCTAAGATCGTTTCTCCCCGCGCTCGCAGTTGGTTAATGTACTCCAGCATGATGACGCCGGTCTGCACCGAAACTCCGAAAAGGGCCAGGAATCCAACCCCGGAAGAGACGCTGATGTGCGTGCCTGTCATCAGCAGCG
>JANXQZ010000139.1 GCA_025353235.1 Bryobacterales bacterium | reverse complement strand
ATTGAGCTGTTGCTGGAAGTGGGGGTTGATCGGATCACGCCCCAAGTGCAGGGACTAGCGGACCGGATCGCGGCTGGCGTCCATAGGAAGGGATACGAAGTGCTTGGACAGCGAACTGCGGAGAATGCCGCCGGGATTGTGAGCTTTCGCAAGCCGGAAATTGACAGCCGGATGATCGTACGGAAGCTTAAGGATGCCGCAATCCAGGCGGCTGCGCGGCAGGGATGGGTGCGGACCTCGCCCCACTTCTACATAAACGAAGAAGATATCGATCGAATGCTGGCTGGACTGCCCTAAGGGGTTCGCACGGTACAATAGTGGCCATTATGCGGGTCATTCGCTTCTCTATTCTCCCCCTGATTTTTCTGAGCTCCAATCTCTCCAGCCAGTCTCTTCCCAAAGGCATGACAGAAGTTACTTCCGTGGAAGGTATCACCGAGTATCATCTCGAAAACGGGCTGCGCGTACTTTTGTTTCCTGACAACTCCAAGCCCACAACAACCGTGAATGTCACCTATTTGGTCGGCTCGCGCCATGAGAATTACGGCGAGACTGGCATGGCGCACCTGCTTGAGCACATGGTCTTCAAGGGCACCGCCAAGCGCGGCAATATCATGTCCGAGTTGAACACGCACGGCGCGCAATTCAACGGATCCACTGCATGGGATCGGACGAACTACTTTGAATGGTTCCAGGCCAGCGACGAGAACCTGAAGTGGGCGCTCGACATGGAAGCGGACAGAATGGTGAATTCTCGCATTGCGAAAAAAGACCTCGATAGCGAGATGACCGTGGTTCGGAATGAGTTCGAATCGGGAGAAAACAGTCCTGCCCGGGTACTGATTCAGCGCACGATGGCAGCGGCGTTTGAATGGCACAACTACGGCAAGTTCGTCATCGGAACGCGCTCGGATATCGAGAACGTGCCGATTGAAAATCTGCAGGCATTCTACCGAAAATATTATGAGCCAGATAACGCCATGCTCGTAGTTGCGGGCAAGTTCGACAAGGCGAAAACCCTGGGCTGGATCGCTGAAGACTTCGCACCGATTCCGAAGCCCACGCGGGTACTGCCGAAAATATACACGGTGGAGCCTACTCAGGATGGCGAACGCCAAGTGACCGTTCGCCGGGTGGGGGATGTGCAGGCGATCGATATCGTTTATCACACTCCCGCCGGCTCCCACCCCGACGATGCGCCGAATGAGGTATTGTCCAGCATCTTGGGCGACGCTCCATCGGGACGCTTGTATAAAGCCCTGGTGGATAACAAGAAGGCCGCTTCAGTGGGCGCGAATAACATGAGTCTTGCCGAAGCAGGTCTTCTGTTATTCACGGCCCAGGTTCGCAAGGAGCAGTCGCTCGATGCGGCTAAGGAAGCGATGCTCACGGTGATCGAAGGCTTAGTCAAGGAGCCGCCTACGCAGGAAGAAGTGGAACGATCCAAGACGAAGATCCTGAAAAATATCGAACTTGGTCTAAATGATTCGACTCAAGTAGGAGTCACCCTAAGCGAGCCAGCGAGCCTAGGCGATTGGCGACTGCTCTTCCTGGAACGCGACGAGGTGAAGAAGGTGACGCGCGACGATGTGATTCGCGTCGCAAAGACTTACTTGAAAGAATCGAATCGAACCATGGGCCTCTTTGTGCCCACGGCGGCTCCGGACCGGTCCGAAATTCCGGCCGCGCCCGAAGTCGCCAAGCTCGTCAATGGCTACAAGAGCACGGAAGTTATATCGGTGGGGGAGGCGTTTGACGTCTCGCCCTCGAATATCGATTCCAGGACCGTGAGAGCCAAGCTCGCCAACGGCGCAAAGCTAGCGCTCTTGAGCAAGACCACGCGCGGCAACTCTGTCTATGCTTATTTGAACTTCCGGTTTGGCGACGAGAAGAGCGTGTTCGGCAAGATGATCCCGGCCCAAGTGGCGGGCCAAATGTTGAACCGCGGCACCAAGAACCACAGCCGCCAGCAAATTCAGGATGAGTTCGACAAGCTGAAGGCCCGAGTTACTTTCTTCGGCACTGCCACCGGTGTCTCCGTTAACATTCAGACCGTTCGCGAGAACCTTCCGGCAACGCTGAAGCTGGTAGCCGAAGTTCTGCGGCAGCCAGCGTTCCCCGATAACGAGTTCGACCAAATCAAGCAGGCCAGCCTAGCGCGCGTGGAGGCAACGAAGAGCGATCCGAATTCGATAGCGAACATTGAGCTTCAACGCCACATGTACCCATTTCCGCTGGGGGACGTTCGCGCGACCAATCAACCGGACGAGGATGTTGCCCAGTTGAAGAAGACGACGCTGGCCGAAATTCGGCAGTTCTACCAGGATTTCTACGGCGCTTCAAACTCCGAGATGGCGGTGGTTGGCGACTTCGACGCCCCTCAGACTCAGAAATTGCTGGGCGACTTGTTTGGGGATTGGAAGAGTCCCAAGCCCTATGCGCGGGTGCTGCGTCCTTGGGCCAGCGTCGAGCCCATGAACAAGGCTATCGAAACTCCGGATAAGGCGAACGCCATGTTCATCGCAGGTTTTCGAGTCCAGATGAGCGACGAGGATCCCGACTACCCCGCGCTGGAACTTGCGAACTTCATGTTCGGCGCGAGTGCGGATTCTCGGCTGATTAATCGGCTGCGTCAGAAGGAAGGATGGAGCTATGGGGCGGGTTCGCAATTTCGATTCGGGACGAAAGATAAAAACGCGGTCTTCATGGGATATGCGATTCTGGCGCCGCAGAATGTCGTGAAACTGGAAGCCGGGTTTAAGGAGGAGTTCGACAAGGCGCGCAAGGACGGCTTCTCCGCCGATGAAGTGGAGAAGGCGAAGAAGGCTTGGATCCAGGAGCAGAATGTGCAGCGCTCGAGCGATTCGGCTCTCGTGCGCGACTTGGCTGGCGATCTCTATGTTGATCGAACGCTGGCGTTTGAGGAAGCCGTTGAGAAGAAAGTGGCCGCACTCACGCCCGAGCAAGTAAATGCTGCGTTCAAGCGTAATATCGATCCATCAAAGCTCATTATCGTGAAGGCGGGCGATTTTAAGAAAGCCGGAATCACTTTCTGATGCAGACTTAAACATCGAGAAAAAGGCGAGGCCGTCGGCACGAAGTAGCGATCGGCAAGAACGATGTTGTCTTGAAGCTGCTGTGAGCGGACATGGTTGGGAGAACCGAACAGGGCGACATCGTGCACTTGGAGTTTCAGAGCGGGAACGTGCAGTTCATGGAAGTACGCATGGCGTCTTATTACATCGACTTAGTTGGCAAGTTTGGGCGTCATCCGCGCCAGGTGCTGATCTACGTTGGACGGGAAAAGCTCCGATGAAGTCGCGGTATAAAAGCCCCACCAT
>JANXQZ010000069.1 GCA_025353235.1 Bryobacterales bacterium | reverse complement strand
AGCCATTGAAAAGCGGTTCTACTCAAGCTGCTGCATAGTATGCAGCTTAGGACTATGTTCTAAGCAACTTGGGGAGTGGAGTTCAGCACGAGTTTCTACGGGAAAGGGGCCTCGCAATGCGGAACGAATCCGATTATTCCTTGAGATCCCTGATCTGATAAAGGCTATTCAGGCTTTTTAGGACGGGGTTCCAACTCTCAGTGATTAGGGACGCCAAACTCAATCATGGATATAACGACCGAATGAGCGTCAGCGCCTCCTCCTTCGTTTGCACCCGCCCCTCCAACTGAGCATCCTCAGCCGCCTCCAACATCTTTGAAAATTGAGGCGAAGGAAGATACCCCGCCGCGATCAAATCTACGCCCGTCAATAGCCGAACAGGCCGAACCTCCTCCGGCGGCGAGAGCTCATAACGCTCCTTCATAAACTCGTAATTCCCTAGATGCCCGTGGCTCGACGTGCAGTCCAGCCGATGCAATTCCAAATGCTCCTCAAATTCCCCTAACCGCAAAAACCGCTTGATCGTGCTCTCGCGCATGCGCTCCACAGCTCCAAAGCGCATGTGATTGCCAATCAAAGCTAGAACCTGATCCACATCGTCGTTCGAAAAACGCAGCCGGGCTAAAATCTCTTTCGCGATCTTTTCACCTGCCTCCACATGCCCGTCAAAGCGTATCCGTTCGGCAATGCGAAACGTGGGAGGCTTGCCCACATCGTGCAGCAACACCCCCATTGCCAGAGCGGGCGACGGATCGCGCAACCCATCAAGCATGATCAGCGTGTGCGTCCACACGTCTCCCTCGGGATGGTATTCAGGCGGCTGCTCCACGCCCTGCATGGCCGCAACCTCGGGGAGAATATCTTCCAGCAGACCCGACTCATCCAGCAGTTCGAATCCGCGCCGGGCACCGCCCTCCGTCAGGATTCGCACCAGCTCGTCGCGAACCCGCTCCGGAGCAATCCGGCCAATTCTGGCGTGAAGTTTCCGTATAGCTTCTAACGTTGCCGGATCGATGCGGAACCCGAAGCGGGCTGCGAACCTGATTGCGCGCAGCATGCGCAAGTGATCCTCTTCAAAGCGCCGAACTGGATCGCCGATCGCGCGAACAATGCCTTGCTCCAGGTCATCAACGCCCCCCACATAATCGATCACCGCCTCTGAGCCAAACGGATCCAGCATCAGCGCATTGATCGTGAAGTCGCGGCGCAGCACATCCTTCTTCGCATCCGTCTCGAAAACTACGCTGCCAGGATGCCGCCCGTCCGCATAATCCTGGTCGCTGCGGAAAGTGGCGATTTCGACCCCGTTCACGAGCACTACCCCGAAATGAGCGCCGACCAACTGAGCGCCCGGAAATAGCCGGACCACCTCACTGGGCGTAGCATCAGTCGAGACATCGAAGTCCTTCGGGGCGCGCTTCAGCAGCAGGTCGCGCACGCATCCACCCACGAGAAAAGCCTGGAATCCCTCGGAGCGCAGCTTGTGTCCTATCCAGCGCGCAGTGTCCGACGTGGTGAGTGCCATCTTAATAATCGTAGAATAGACGGTTGGGAAGTGCTCTCTAAACATGTCATCTGAGATCGTGAAATCGGCGCCCATGGCGAAAGTCGTGGTCGCGACCACGGTGGCGCTATCGTTCATCAGCTTCTGGCGCGGCGCATCAATCGTACTGGCGGATCTGGCGTCCTCCGCATTCTATGCGGGGGGAATCGCCGAGGTTGCAATCGGTCCAGCCGCTCCGTGGTTCGTGCTCGGAGTTATGCTGTTCAGCTTCGCCGTGCGGTCGGTGTACATGGAAAGCTGCAGCATGTTCGTGCGCGGCGGCGTGTACATCGTGGTGAAGGACAGCATGGGCGAACTTATGGCCAGGTTGTCCGTTTCGTCGCTGGTCTTCGATTACGTTCTTACTGGCCCCATCAGCATCGTGACCGCAGGCCAATACCTGGCCAGGCTGCTGAACGAGATGGCCGAGCTCGCGCATCAGAAATACACGATAGATCCAAACACATTTGCCGCCTTTTTCGGGGTGGTGTTCACAGGCTATTTCTGGTGGAGCAACATCAAGGGGCTGCATGAATCCAGCGGCAAGGCGCTCCGCATTATGCAGATCACTACCGTCATGGTGGTCATCTTTCTGCTGTGGTGCCCCATCACGATTGCCATCCGCGGCAACGTGCATCTACCGCCAGCGCCGATCGCTTCCAATCTGAAATTCGACGACACCTCGCTGGGCTGGTTTAAGGGAACGATTTGGCCCATGATCCCGGCTGTGGCGCTGGTCATTGCCTTTGGACACTCCCTTCTGTCGATGAGCGGGTTCGAGACCCTGGCCCAGGTTTATCGCGAAATAGCGTACCCGAAGATGAAGAATTTGAAGATCACGGCGAACATCGTCTGCTGGTATGCGGTGGTCTGCACGGGCGTGATCACCGTGTTTGCCGGTATGATCATCAGCCCGCAGGAGATTCGAGACAAGTATTCCGCCAACTTGCTCGGTGGCTTGGCGATGCAACTAGCCGGTCCGGAGCTGCTCAAGCTCGTATTCCATATCTTCGTGGTGATTGTCGGAACGCTGATTCTCTCCGGCGCCGTAAACACGGCCATTATCGGCGCTAACGGCGTGCTGAACCGGGTTGCTGAGGACGGGGTCCTGCTGGATTGGTTCCGCAAGCCGCATCGCCGCTTCGGCACCACCTACAGGATCATCAACACCGTCACGATTCTTCAAGTAACCACGATCATTCTGAGCAGGGGCGACATGTATCTGCTCGGCGAGGCGTATGCATTCGGCGTGGTGTGGAGCTTCTTTCTAAAGTCGCTGGGCGTGCTGGTGCTGCGCTATCAGCGGCACGATCAAGAGTATAAGGTTCCGTTCAACATTAGACTGGGCGGCGTTGAGATTCCCATCGGCCTGGGTATGACAACCATGGTGCTTGGCTTTGTCGCGGTGGCAAATCTGTTTTCGAAACAGATCGCGACCAAGTGGGGCGTGGCGTTTACTTTGATCGTCTTCGTGGTCTTCACAATTTCAGAGAAGATCAACACGAAGAGGCGTGCCGCTCAGCATCTTCAAAAGAAGCCTCTGGAAGAATTCAACCTCGAACATCAGGCGCAAATCAATACGCAAACCCTGCGCGCCCGCACAGGATGCGTGCTCGTGGCGGCACGCGACTACAACAATATGGATCACCTCAAAATGGTGCTCCAGAAAACCAATCTGCGACGGCATGACATTGTGGTGATGACCGTGCGCACTATCTCGACTGGCGCGGGCGAGTACGACCTTGCGGACGATCAGATTTTCTCAGCGTACGAAAAAGAACTGTTCACGCACGTGGTAGAGATGGCCGAGAAAGAAGGCAAGCCCGTGGAGCTACTGGTGGTTCCGGCGGTGAACCCGTTCGATGCCATGGTGCAGGCCGCGGCTAAAGTGAAGGCTTCGCGGTTAGTCACGGGCGTTTCCGAGAAGATGCCGTCGGAAGATTTGGCACGCGCCATTGGACTCGCCTGGGAAAGCCTTCCCGAACCGAGGCACCCGTTCTCGCTTGAGATCATACGGCCGAATCGAGCCTCCATGTACGTGAACCTGGGTCCGCACCCGCCTCGGCTATGGCCGGAGGACGTTGAGAGACTGCATGACCTGTGGCTGGAACTCAGCGGAACGGAGGGCGTTGGATCCAGGCTCCATCATCGCGATGTGGTTGGGCTCGCCCTACGCCGGCTCGAAAAAGATCTCAACGAGAGCCGCCCTCATATCGTGGAGGATTTGCAGCACGACCTGCGGAAGCCCGAGTAACAAATGCAAGGATGCGCTATAGCGGAAGGTCTGGCCTTTATCTTCGATCTGGATGGAGTGGTCATCGATTCGATGCCGTTGCATACCGAAGCATGGAAAGTCTATCTTGATCGGCATGGCATCTCTTCCTATGAGATCGTGGAGCGGATGCACGGTCGCCGCAACGACGAGATTGTGGGAACCTTCTTCGGAGCCGGACTGCCAGCCGACGAAGTCTTTCATCACGGCGCAGCCAAGGAAGCTTTGTTTCGCGACATGATGGGAGCGCAGATGGAAAAACATCTAGTGCCGGGCGTGAGAGAGTTTCTCGAACGATACGACCATGTTCCAACCGGGCTGGGGTCGAACGCCGAGCCGGCCAACATCGACTTCGTGCTGGATGGCGCGCGCATACGTTCGCACTTCCATGTGATTGTCGACGGTCAGCAGATTGCCCATGCCAAACCCGCCCCGGATATCTATCTGCGCGCGGCGGAACTTCTGAAGGTTGCTCCCCGAAATTGCATCGTCTTTGAGGATTCGCCCACTGGCATTGAAGCTGGACTGCGGGCAGGCGCACGCGTGGTGGCCGTGCAAACGCATACCGCCGAACTTCCTGCGGTGGACTTCCTGATTCGAGATTTCTCCGATACTGCTCTGGAGTCATGGCTGCAATCTCTCGAGCCGCGACCATAGGGTTGCTGTCTCCCTGGACCATCGCCATCGGCTTGCTCTATGGGGTGGCGCTGCTCGGACTCTGGTGGTTGCGGGAGCGCCACATCCAAGGCGAGCGAAATGCGATGCGGCTGGTGAACGAGGTGGCCGAAGAGATCGTCGCCTCGGTTTCGGCACTCGACCTCCTTACTAAGCTCAACAACGCGCTGCCGAGGATTTCGCCGGGTTTGCGAGCAGCTGTATATCTCTACAATCGCGGCAGCAAGAGACTGGTTGCGGTCACGGGCGGTAATGCGCTGGATGCGGTCGGCACTGGCGTGGGCCTCTGCTTTCAGAACGGTACTCCGATCAATGTGCCGGACACTCGGCGCAGCTCTTTCTTTGACGGTAACGAGAAGAACCTTCCGCGCTCTTTTCTCTTTGTCCCGATGTTTGCCCAAGCCGATTTGGCCGGCGTATTGGAAGTGAGTCATCAGTTCCGTCTGGATTTTTTCCACGAATCGGAGAAGGCGGCTTTCCAACACTTGGCGAACCAAGCCGCAACCGCGCTCCGGCTGCAAGAGCAAAAGTCCGTCCGCGAGCGCTTGTTTCAAACCGAGAGGCTTGCAGCGGCTGGTCAGCTCATCTCTGGGATTGCGTCCGAACTTCGGTCGCCGCTCGGTTCCATCATCGAACTTACCGGATCGCTTAAGACGAGCAAGGGTAGTCCGCAAAACTCCGAAGTAGGGCTGATCGAGGCGGAGGCTTTGCGCGCATCGGAGATTGTCAGCAGGCTGGTTGCCTTTGGCCAGGGGGATCATTCCGAGGCGCATCCCGTGGATTTGCACGCGCTGCTCACAAAGCTCATGCGCTCGCAAACACTGGAGTCGGTGCC
>JANXQZ010000053.1 GCA_025353235.1 Bryobacterales bacterium | reverse complement strand
CTTAGCCTCAGCCAGCTTCATGACCACTTCCCGCTTGGCGGGGTGATCTTTGAGGTTGATGGTTTCCACAGTAGGTGGAAGATCGGGGTCGTCGGAAAATTGGATCATCCGTGCGAACACTGCGCTCGCGAGCCGCTGTTCGTCGGCGTCCAGCTTCTCATAGGCGGCCTCGGCCAGTTCCACCACGGTCTTTGTTCCCCGTTCGGTCTGCACCTGCGGTTCTGGGGAAGAAGCTGCGAGATAATCCATGCGGTGCTCGATCAGCTTCGCGAGAAAAGCGTAGGAACGACCCAGCGAAAACTTACCTTCCGTTCCCTCTTCTACTGCGGGCAGGCCCTCGCCGAAAGACCAGTAGGCCACCTGCGGGAGCGTGAGTTGATCTAACACGTCGCGGCTGGACACCTCCTTGCCGAGTAACTCGCGCCGCGGAAGCCACTCGTCAATAAACGGGCCGAGCGCGGCCTGAAATGTGTTGTGCCACTCGCGGGCCGAGCCATATTCCGTCCAGCTTTCCACTCGCGAGGGCACCGGAAGGATGTAGAGTGTTCCGCGATCCGTGGGTAGTTCTTTCCGGGCTTCTCGAACATCTTCAATGATGTCCAGGGTTCCCTTCAGATTTTGATTGTTGGTAGTAAGAACCGGGATGAGAATGTCCGGGAGTTGAATGGTGCAGAGCCCCCCGGAGTCTGTATAACCAGTGCGCGAATCTAAGAAGACGAAGTCGAATTTCGCGATCCACTCCGCTCTTAGCTTCTCAACGTAGTCGCCGAATGCATGGTTCAAGAACAGGTCCTGCCAATCGATGGATCGCAGGCGGCCAGGGTAGCCGCGATTGCGTCTGCCTGAGGTGAGTATCGAGACCGGCTCCTTGTCGGGTCCGAACGGATAAGCGCGGCACAAGGCGGCAAACCAATCCAAGGGGCGGCCTTCCTTGTACGCCAGGACCAGATCGACCACGCCGTCGGTTTCGGCCGACGACCCCTGCAACGAATACTGCGCAAAATACTGCTCGATGCCAGGAGCTTCCAAGTCAAAATCCACCAGGAGGACACGATGCCCCCAGTTGGCTAGTAGCGCGGCGACGTTTGCGGCCGCCATGGATCGTCCTACGCCGCCCTTGAAGGAATAGAATGTGCAAACCACTCCGGGCGGAGTCATACGGCTTAGGCGGCCGCCGTGCCGGAGAAGCGTGGCTGATAGGCGGGTCGGGGAAACGGCTTAGCGAGAGTAAATGGAAAAGCGGGCTGGAACGGCGGCGCTCGCTTGATGCGCTCGGCCAAATCGCCGATGAGCAGCCTGAGGGCATCTTCGAGCTGAAGGGCGCGCTCCGTGTTCCAGAAAGCTGGAAGAACCGAGCTGTGTTTGGACAAGTCGACACACTGGATGGAAGAAAACTGGGATGGAAAAGGACCAATGTCTCGGCGCACGGGGAACGTGATCCAGCCATCTTGCAAACCGAGAAATTGCTCGCGCTGCTTGAAACTTTGCCATTCGGTGACGCACCATTCCGAAGCCGTAAAGTAGGCCGGCGACCAGAACCCAAACACGCAGCGGGAAGCTTGCGTAGCGTTCTGCAACATCGTTTGCCAATTAGAACCTGGGGGGATGGAGGAGCGGTCAAAAAAAATATCGCAGCTGCCGCCCAGGGCCATCGACAGTTCGCGGTCAATGATGGAGACTACCCGACTCATCCAATACTCGATCTGGGGATCGCGCTTGTACGAGACGAACAAGTCGATGGCGTAGTCAGCCGGGTTAACGGGAATCGCAGCGTAGTCGCTTAGAATCGCCATAGTCGTACTGCAGAATGAATTGTAACCCGAATGATCAAGTTGCGATGTGGCGCTTTTCGAACTGCCAGGCGGTGGTGACGATATCATCCAGCTCCGGGTAGCGCGGCTTCCATCCTAGCGTCTTGCGCAACTTATCCGAGTTCGCCACCAGGACGGGCGCGTCTCCATCACGGCGCGGCCCGAACGCGAGAGGCACTTTCTTCCCGGTCACTTTCTCCACCGAGCGGACAACTTCCAGCACGGAATGTCCTTCGCCGGTGCCTACGTTGAAAGTGTCCGAGCTTCCGCCTGCAAGCAGTTTTTGCACGGCTAGCACATGCGCCTCCGCGAGATCCACCACGTGGATGTAATCGCGCAGGCACGTGCCGTCGGGGGTGGGGTAGTCTTCGCCAAAGATTGTAATGGCCTTGCCTGTCTCAATAGCTCGAAAGAGCAGCGGGATCAGGTGCGTTTCGGGATCGTGCTCTTCGCCTAGCGTGGATTCGGGATCGGCCCCGCACGCGTTGAAATAGCGCAGTACGATGCTGCGCACGTCGCGAAACTGATCCATCCAGTGCAGAACCTTTTCCACGATCACTTTTGAATCGCCATAAGGACTCAGCGGCGCGATGGCGGAGTCCTCAGGGATCGGCACTGTCTTGGGCATGCCGTACACGGCAGCGGTCGACGAGAATACCAGCCGCTTTATGCCGGTTTCCACCATCGCGGTGAGCAGCGAAAGCGTGCCGCCCACGTTGTTGGTGAAGTAAAGCTCGGGCTTCTGAGTGGATTCCCCTACCGCGATGTACGCCGCGAAATGGATGACCGCATCGCAAGCTTCGGATCGCAACACATCAACCAGCGCGGCCGTGTTCGAGAGAGTGATTTTATGAAACGGAACGTTCTCAACGTTGTGTTTGTGACCGCGAGAGAGGTCGTCAACCACCACCACGTCGAACCCGCGGCGCTTCAGCAACTGCGTCGTGTTGGACCCGATGTACCCGGCCCCGCCAGTGATCAAAATCTTAGGCATGAGTTCTCATTGTAGGGCTACCTTGAGGATGGCCGCCAAGCTTCGCTCGACATCCTGCTCCGATGTAGCCCAAGAAGATACGCTAATCCGCATCGCCGCGCGCCCGTGCCAAACAGTGCCGCCGCACCAGCAGGTCCCTTCTTGTTGGACGCCTTCGATCACTTTGCGGGTTCGCTCCGCAGCGCCGAAGGACACGAGCACTTGGTTCAGCGCAACTTCGTTTAAGACCTCGTAGCCAGCCTCGCGCAATCCCTCGGCGAAGCGCTGGGCCTGACGGCAATTCCGATTGATCATCTCCGCCAATCCTCGTCGGCCAAGCGATCGCAACGCGGCCCAAATTTCGATGCCGCGAGCGCGCCTGGACGACTCTGGCGTAAAGTGGAAAGGCTGGCGATCTGGACTGGTCTGCAAGTATGCGGCGGTGACGGCCATGGCGGCCTGCAAAGAACTCGCGTCACGCACGAGAGCGAGACCCGAGTCATAGGGCACGTTCAGCCATTTGTGACAGTCGGTTGCCCACGAGTCGGCCGAAGCCACGCCTGTCATAAGATGAGCGCGTTCGGGATCTGCCGCCGCCCAGAGTCCGAAAGCTCCGTCCACGTGGACCCATGCACCGGCATCGCGCGCCCGTGCGCAAATTTCCTGGGCTGGATCGAAAGCGCCAGTGTTGACGTTGCCTGCCTGGATGCACACGATCGTTCGCTCATCCATTGCGGGCAGGGCGTCTGCTCGCATGCGTCCTTGGGCGTCGGCGTCCACGGTGGATATGCGGGCTCTGCCAAGGCCGAGCAGTCCCAGCGCCTTGAGCACGGTCACATGGACTTCCGCGCCAACCACAACTTTCAGAGGGGGCGCGCCAAATAGTCCATCCTCCTCTACATCCCAGCCTGCGCGCTTTAGCAAGGCGTGTCGGGCGGCTGCGAGCGCGGTGAAGTTGGCCATCGTTGCGCCCGTAACGAACCCTGCTCCACAGGAGGGTGGGAGTCCGAAGATGCCGAGCAGCCATTCCAAGGCAATCTCTTCGATGGCGGCGGCTACGGGGGACATCACTTGCAATCCAGCGATTTGGTCCCACGCCCCGGCTAGCCAGTTTGCGGCCAGCGAAGCCGGGAGCACGCCGCCGGTCACGAACCCGAAGTAGCGCGGGCCGGTAGTGGCCATCGTGGCGGGCGAGCCGAATTCGTCCAGTAGGGCGAGCACGGCGAGGGGATCGGTGGGGTCGAGCGGGAGCGCGCCGCCTAGTTCGCGCAGTCGGCCCACGGCGTCGGGCAACGGTGTTACGCGCCTCTCCGCAATCGCTGAGACGTACAGTTTCGCTCGCCTGGCCGCATCCTCTAACAACTCATCCATTCTCGAAAACCCCCTGCTCAAAGAATGACAAGCAATTATCCCCCTGTTTCACGATCCGTGAACGGCGCAGTCGGCCATATTCCTGACGCAACTCAAAGCGCGACGCATGTTGCACGATGGCCGAGCCGCGGTCTCTTGCTCCTAGCAACAGCAATGTTTCGACATACTCCTTTTCGAGTTCATAAGGCGGATCGAGAAATACGATATCGGACTCTAGCCGCGCCAGGACCGTCAACGTCTTGCCGTTGCACACTTCGGCGCGCTCGCTCAATTCCAGCAAACGCAAATTGTGGCGGATCACTTCAGCGGCACTGTGGCTTCGCTCGATGAAAATGGCACGGCGCGCTCCCCGGCTCAAGGCCTCGATCCCGACTGCTCCCGTTCCGGCGTAAGCATCCACAAACACCACGCCAGCGATCTTGCCGGCGAGAATGTTGAACAGAGTCTCGCGCAATCGATCGGGGGTCGGACGCGTTTTCAAGCCCGGCAGCGTGCTCAGCTTGCGGCTGCGAAACTCTCCGCCGATTACCCGCATCAGCCCACTTGCACCAGCGCGTAGCGGCGCTGCCAGTGGTCGCGGATATACGCAACCGCGCGCTTCAACTCCTCGGGAGAGGACGCATTGGCGATGTAAGCCTCCGCCTCGCTGCGAGCGATTTCGAGGATGTCCTGATCGCGCATGATGT
>JANXQZ010000026.1 GCA_025353235.1 Bryobacterales bacterium | reverse complement strand
CCGCAACCAACTGGAGCAGGTGGCCCAATCTCTGAACCGTTTCGGCGGGTGGGTCATATTCGCGGCGTGCCTCGCGGTCGCCGCTTATATTGCCTATAAGTATTGGGAGCGCCGCCGGTTCATGCACAGTCTGCGTGTGTCGCGCGTATCGCCGGACGAGCTCATGTCGATGATGGAATCTGGCGAGGAAATCTTAGTGGTGGATTTGCGCGACGCTCTGGAGATCGAGGATGGCGGGGTAAAAGTGCGCGGTGCCATGTGGATCGCGATGCTCGACATGGAAGCTCGCAAGCACGAGATCCCGCGGGACAGGGAAGTGATTCTCTACTGTTCTTGACCGAATGAAGCCTCGAGCGCCCGTGCGGCGCTGATGTTAATCCGGCATGGAGTGAAGCGGGTGCGTCCGCTCGAAGGCGGACTGGAAGCTTGGCTGGAGCGCGGTTTTCCCGTGGATAGAGTGGACATGGAAACGTCTGCGGTAGCCGCAAATCAGTGAAGATAGACAAAATCCTGATTTCTTCTCAACCTGCGATGGATGCTGCTTTGTCGGCGGGCGATCGGGATTCGGCATTCATAGTGGGGCAGGCAATCCTGCCTGCAGACGCCTTTTAGGCGGCTTTCCGGGCTGTCAGAAAGTATTTGTACCCTGAGAAAGCCGCCTGGAAAGGCGGCTGCAGCCAAGATTGGCTGCCCCACAATTTGCCAATAGCCTCCCATCATTAAAACTATGTGGCATTGGGCGGAGAACCTTATTCTTTCCGCAACGCGCATCGGCGGTTTGCCATTCGCGAGCCGCGAGTATACTCTTGATCTTGCTCTCACGATTAATTCTTCCCTGGCTCTCCGCGCTGGTGAGCCTGCCGTTGACTGCCGCCGTTCTCGATTTTCGAACTGCTGTGATTGTTCTGCCTCCAGGCGCGAGTGCGCGGGAACAGAAGGCAGCCGTTGTGCTTACCGAAGAGATCGAGAAGCGAACCCAGCTTCGTCTCAAGATCGTAAGCAGCCAGCCGCCCAGTGGTTCCGCATTCGTGCTCGGACGCGCCAGTCAGGTGGCGCCCCTCTTGCGCGGATTGCCAGCCCTGCCGCCCGGCAAAGCGGAAGGATTCTCAGTCGTGTCTTCCGATGGGGCCATCTCGCCGCTCGCTGTCGTGGCAGGATTTGACGACCGCGGAGTCTTGTTCGGCACCGGCTTTCTCCTGCGCCAATTGCACATGAGCCGACAGCGTTTGGAACTAGATGCCGGACTACACATTGTCACGGCTCCGGCGATGCAGGTTCGCGGCCATCAACTCGGTTATCGCCCCAAGACAAACGCCTACGACGCATGGTCGGTGGCCATCTGGGATCAGTACATTCGAGAGTTGGCGATCTTCGGCATGAACACGATCGAGCTGATTCCTCCCCGCTCGGACGATGCCAACGACAGCCCGCATTTTCCACTTCCCAAGATCGAAATGATGGTGGAGATGTCGCGCATCGCGGACGAGTATGGCCTGGACGTTTCTGTTTGGTATCCGGCCATGGACAAAGATTATTCGGACTCTGCAACGGTCGAATTCGCTCTGAAGGAATGGGCCGAAGTATATCGTCGGCTGCCTCGCATTGATGCCATCTTCGTGCCCGGTGGCGATCCGGGACACACGCAGCCGAAGTATCTGCTGGCTCTGCTCGAGAAGCAAACCGCGAGCCTTCACAAGTATCATCCGAAGGCCGAGATGTGGGTATCGCCTCAGAGCTTCAGCAAAGAGTGGATGCAGGAATTTTATGGGTTGATGGACCAGCAGCCAGCTTGGCTTTCAGGGGTAGTCTTTGGTCCGCAGACCATGTACAGCTTGCCCGAAGTGCGCGCCCGCATCCCGAAGCGGTACCCTATCCGTTTCTATCCCGACATCACGCACAGCGTGCATGCTCAATTCCCGGTTCAGGATTGGGATTCAGCTTTCGCGCTCACCGAGGGGAGGGAGGGGATCAATCCGCGCCCGCTCGGCCAGGCTGTGATCTTCCGCAAGTACCGTCAGTACACCAATGGCTTCGTCACGTATTCGGAAGGCTGCAACGACGATGTGAATAAGTTCGTGTGGAGTGGACTCGGCTGGAATCCGGACGCGGAGGTCCGGAGCATTCTGACCGAGTACGGCCGGCTATTTGCGAGCGACGAATTCGCGTCCAGTTTCGCGGAAGGCTTGCTGGCCCTCGAGCAAAATTGGAAAGGCCCGCTGCTGGCGAATGTCGGCGTGGAAACAACGCTGCTGCAATTCCAGGAGATGGAACGGCGAGCTACGCCGCAGACAAAGCTGAGTTGGCGCTTTCAGCAGGCGCTCTACCGAGCCTACTACGATGCGTTCCTGCGTAGCCGTCTGATTGCCGAGACTGAGCAGGAAGAACGCGCCCTGGGTGAATTGCAACGGGCCAAGCGCACCGGATCGCTGACTGCGATGACAACGGCGGAGAGCATCCTGGACGCGGAGGCCCTGACGGCGAGAGCCCGCGACCTTCGGGCTCGCGTATTTGAAATCGCCGAGGGCTTGTTTCAGAGCATTCGCATGCAGCTCAGCGTTCCACGCTATCAAGCCATCGCCGTGGGACGCGGCGGCAATCTGGATGCGATCGACTATACGCTCAACAATCGCGGCTGGCTGAAGAGCCGCTTCGCCGAGATTCGAGTGCTGGCAAACGAACCGGAACGCCTTGCCAAGATCAGCGAAATCATCAACTGGACCAATCCAGGCCCGGGTGGATTCTATGACGATCTTGGCAACATCGCGCAGCAGTCGCACCTGATCTCCGGCGAAGGCTTCGAGAAGGATCCCGATTTTTTGCACTCGGCGCTGATCGGCTTTGGAGACCGCAGGCCTGATCAAGGCTGGCGCATGTCCTGGTTCAACCACGCCGAATCGCTGTATGACGAGCCGCTGCGAATGCGCTATGCCGGACTTGACCCGCAGGCGCATTACAGAGTTCGGGTTGTGTATGGGGGCGATATGCCGCGCGTGCCCGTTCGCTTGGCTGCTAACGGCGTGGAGGTGCATCCGTATCTGGCGAAGAAGAATCCGCCCGACCCCGCCGAGTTCGATATTCCGGCGCAGGCGACTCGCGGGGGCACCCTGACGCTCGAATGGACTCGCCCGCCCGGACTCGGCGGCAACGGCCGGGGTTGCCAAGTGTCGGAGGTTTGGTTGATTAATGCCGGGCCAGCCGCCCAATGAAGTCGAATTATCGCTGGCAAGTAGTTGGGATGCTGTGGGCGATCTCATTCTTCAACTACGCGGATCGTCAAGCCATATTTTCCGTGTTTCCGCTGCTTGAAAAGTCGATGAATTTGGACAGCATGCAACTTGGCATGCTGGGCAGCTCTTTCGCAATCGTGTATGGCATCTGCGGGCAGTTTGCGGGGATCATCGTCGATAGGGTTCGGCGTAAGACGGCGATTCTGGGTGGTTTGCAGGCCTGGAGCATCATCTGCATCGCCACGGGCTTCGTCAGCAACTTTCGCTCGCTGGTCGTTTTGCGAGCCGCCGAGGGATTGGGCGAGACGTTTTATTATCCGGCCTCTATGTCCATGGTGAGCGACTACCACGGGAAGGACACCCGCTCGAAGGCCATCGGCATCCATCAAACTAGCGTCTACGTTGGGACCATCGCGGGGGGATTCTTCGCCGGGCTCATCGGGCAATATTATGGGTGGCGCTGGTCATTCTTCGTCTTTGGCGGACTTGGAATGGTGCTTGGGTTCGTTTTGAAAAAATGGCTGCGAGAGCCTGCGCGGGGCAGCGCGGACCTGGCAATTGCGTCGGCAAAGCCTCTGAACATAAGCGAGTCGCTGCGGACCGTATGGAGTTCGCCAGCGGCAGTCACGCTGATGGGAGCGTTCCTCTGCGCGAACTTCGTAGCGGCGGTGCTGCTGAGCTGGATGCCCAAATTCGTGTATGACCGCTTTCATTTGAACCTCGCCATGTCGGGCCTCACCGCTACGATTTACGTCCAGCTGGCAAGCCTGGTTGGGTCGGTAAGCGGCGGCTGGCTGGCCGATAAGTGGCGGCAAAAGAGCCCGGGCGGACGCATGCTGGTCCAGGCGATCGGGGTATTCGGCGGCGCTCCTTTCGTGGCGCTGTGCGGGATGACTCAGTCCATCGCGCTGCTGATTTTTTCTCTGACCGCATGGGGGTTCTTCAAGGGCCTGTACGATGCGAATATTTTCGCCTCGCTATTTGACGTGATTCGCCCGGAGGCGCGCGGCACGGCGGCGGGATTCATGAACAGCGTAGGGTGGCTGGGAGGCGGGGCCACCGCGCCGTTTATCGTTGGTTGGATCGCGCGCGATCATGGACTTGGCTTTGGTATTGCTTTAGCGTCGGTGGTTTATCTGCTGGCTGGCGTGCTTTTGCTGGTGGCGGCGTTCGTTTTTGCGAAACGGGGCGTGCCACAATTGGAGGCCGCACATGTCGCTTAGCCGAGTGCTGGCAATCTTGGTTATCGGGATGCTCCTGCAAGCTGCCGAGGTGAAGAACGTCCTGGTTTATAAAGAAGCGGGCCGATACGGCGGCTGGCCGGCAAACCACGGCATCTGGTCGTGGGGAAATGAGATCCTGGTCGGCTTCAGCGCGGCTTATTTTCTGCGCAAGGCCCCCGACGGGCATCAGTACGACAACCACAAGCCTGAAGAACCGCGCCTGGCACGCAGCCTGGATGGCGGTGAAACGTGGACTATCGAATCGCCTCGCTCGCTGCTGCCTGCGGAGCAAGGAGGGATTGCCGTTACCGATCTAACCGAGCCGATGGACTTCACCGCTCCCGGTTTCGCCATGACGATTCGCTTCACTGATTCCAACAAAGGGCCGTCCAGGATCTGGTATTCGAAAGATCGAGGCAAGCTGTGGCTAGGTCCGTATCGCTTCCCGCTCTTCGACCAGCCGGGCATCTTAGGGCGTACGGACTACATCGTGAACGGCAAACGCGATGCCTTCGCTTTCCTGACTGCATCGAAGCGAAACGCGAAAGAAGGCCGAGTGATGTGCGCCCGCACCAAGGATGGCGGATTGACTTGGCAATTCGTCTCATGGCTTGGCGAGGAGCCGAAGGGTTTCTCGATCATGCCTTCCAGCGTGCGGCTGGATGCTCATACGATCGTCTCGGCAACCCGAGTGAAACAGGATGCGCAGACGAATTGGATCGATCTGTATCGTTCTACCGACAACGGGTCGACATGGAAACTGCTTCCCCGCCCCGTGCCTTCCACGGGAGGATTTAGCGGCAACCCGCCCAGCATGATCCGGCTGCAGGATGGTCGGCTATGCCTAACCTATGGCTATCGGAGCCTGCCCTATGCGGTCCGAGCGCGTTTGAGCAGCGATGGCGGCGACACGTGGGGTCCTGAAATCGAGTTGCGCAAGACGGCGACTTGGGAATTGGCTTACGTGCGCACTGTCCAGAGGACCGACGGCAAGGTGGTCAGCGTTTATTACATGGCTCAGGACGACGCTTCAGAGCGGGTAATCTCGGCCACGATTTGGGATCCAGGAGAGAAATGAACGACAGAATAGCGTACTTGCGGCAGGTGGATTCGCCGACGTTGTCAAACGCGATTGAAGAGTTGAACATCCGGCCAAGATCAGATGGGTTCGCTTCGTTAAACACGCGAGCGCTCTTTCCAGAGATGGGGACCATGTGCGGATACGCTGTGACTGCGCAGGTGGAGACTGTGACCCGGCAGACCGAGATCGACAAAGACGTGTTCTGCGATTTGTTCGCTGCCGTGCATGCTTCGTTGAAACCAGCCGTGGTGGTGATGCAGGAGATTGGAGGCCGGGGCGAATTCGCCGCCCATTGCGGGGAGGTGATGTCGACTATCTTCAAGCGCCTAGGCGCTATCGGAGTGGTGAGCGACTGCGGCGTGCGCGATATTCCGGAAGTTCGGGCGATGGAGATGCACTATTTCGCGAAAGGGGCTGCAGCGAGCCATGCGTACTTTCACATCGTGCGGGTGAATGTACCGGTGGAGATCGATGGCTTGGCGGTTCGTCCCGGAGATGTGCTGCATGGCGATGAGAATGGGCTGCTGGCGGTGCCTGAGTGTTCGATTGATGAGCTGCGGAAGGCCGTGGAGAATGTGCGTTCGCGTGAACTTAGGCTGATGGATTTTGTGAGAGGTCCTGAGTTCTCACTGGACGGGCTGCGGGACCGTTTTCTAGAGTAGGGGCAGGCGCGTCGGCCTCAGTCTAGCTTTTCGGGTTGCAACTCGATCTGCTTCTCTCCGGCCGCCTTCTTTTCGAGGTACTTCTTCACCCACGCGGCCCAGCTTTTTCCTGCTGCCGTATCGCGCCCCGTGAAGGCTAGGTCGGCAACGTCTGCGTAGGCGACCGAGATCTTCTCATCTCGATCTTTTGGAAAAAGTCTCACGAAGGAATCGGCCAGCGTTTGGCCGGTGCGCCGGTCGAAAAGATAGCCTTCAATCTGGCTGCCGTCCTTGCGGGTGATCGTGATATCGCCCCGATAATCGAAAGCTTTCTCCAGCCCTTCGCGCAGCTCCTCGTCAGTACCGGTCAAACTTGAACCTCTTCAATCTGCACCAGCGCATGGCTGGGCTTAGCTGGCAGCTTCAACGCCTCCAGCGCCTGACGATCGCGGTAACGGGAGGACAACGTGGCACGCACCGTCCCGAGAAAACCTTTGAGCGAGCCGAAGGTATCATGCACCGCCGAAGCTTCGTAACCGCTGTGGACCATACAGTTGGAGCACTTCGGATTGCCCGACTCGGTTCCGTATCGATGCCATTCCGTACTCTCCATGAGTTCGGCAAAGGTATCGGCATAACCGTCCTGCAGCAAGTAGCATGGCTTCTGCCATCCGAACAGGTTGTAAGTCGGCATGCCCCAGGGCGTGCAGGCGTACTCGCGATCGCCCATTAGATATTCCAAGAAAAGGGGCGATTGATTAAACACCCAATTCGGAGCGCGGTTCGACAATATCTTGCGGAACAGATCGCGCGTGCGGTCCTTGCCCAGGAAGTGCTGCTGGTCGGGCGCTTTGTCGTAGGAATAGCCGGGGGAGAGCATCATGCCTTCCACGCCGAGGTTCATCATCTCGCCGAAGAAGGAGCGCACGCTGTTCGGGTCGGCTCCGTCGAAGAGCGTCGTGTTGGTAGTAACTCGGAACCCTCTCTTGACGGCTTCTCGGATCCCTTCCACCGCGACGTCGTAGCCCCCTTCTTTGCACACGGAGAAATCGTGGTGCTCTCGCTCGCCATCCATATGGACCGAGAACGTCAGGTACTTGCTAGGAGTGAACTGGTCGATCTTTTCCTTCAGCAAGAGAGCGTTCGTGCATAGGTAGATATACTTCCCGCGTTTCACCAGACCGGCTACGATTTCCGCGATTTGCGGATGCATGAGGGGTTCGCCTCCGGGGATGCTGACCATGGGCGCGCCGCATTCGTCCACAGCGCGGAAACAATCTTCGGGCGAAAGATTTTTCTTGAGGATGTGCGCTGGATACTGAATTTTGCCGCAGCCCGCGCACGCGAGGTTGCAGCGGAACAGCGGCTCCAGCATCAACACGAGCGGATACTGTTTGCGTCCCGATAGGCGCTGCTTCAAGACATAAGTGGCAACGGTCCACATTTGGGAGATAGGTATGGGCATGGTCTGAGGTTGAATCACAAACGCGAACTGTTCTTCGCTTTTTACTATTATACCTGCGATACTGGCGATGCAACCTCAATGGCAATCCGCCGAACTCCCGTTCAGGAACGCAGCACCGATACCGTCCAGCGGATATTGGAGGCATGCTCCGAACTTCTGGGAAGCATGCCGCTCGGGCAAATTACTACCAGCCGCATCGCCGCCATGGCCGGAGTCTCCGTTGGCGGACTGTATCGTTTCTTTCCGGACAAGCAGGCTATTCTGGACGCAATTGCGGTCAAGGCGGTGGGCGAGTTTCAGGCGATTGTGGAGCGGCGGGTGGCTGATGTTCAGTCAGTGGATGGCCGGGCATTGTTAGCGTTGATGATCGACGCTTATGTAGAGTTTTTGGATGGGCGGCCGGATTTTCGGACTATCGCACTGGGGCGGCACGTCAGCGCCTTGACGCGAGAGCAGCAGGTGGAAGGGGGAGCGGGTCCGGCGGCGCTGCTGAAGATGTTCCTGATGGGCGGGGAGGATGCAGCCGGATTGAAGCTGCGGATTGCGATCGAGACTGGCGAGAGGCTGATCGATTTCGCGTTCAGCCAGTCTGAGAGAGCGGAACGTGCACGAATTATTGA
>JANXQZ010000014.1 GCA_025353235.1 Bryobacterales bacterium | reverse complement strand
CTCTCGGATGACGAACGCTATCCGCTCGTTTCGAAGGACAAGAAACTAGCTCTTGGAACCAACGCGGCGCGAGCCGTGGGAACAAATCCGATTGCAGGCCACCTTTGGCAGAATTTCTCTTCGGCAACATTTAAAGCTCTTCCCGTGCCGGGCAAGATGATTCTGGAGAATCCATTTGACGCTAAGTCCCCTATCGAGTTCAGCATTCCGAATGGCGGATATTATCGAACGCCGTCGCTGATCAATGCGTGGGCGACCGCGCCCTTCCTGCACAACAACATGTTAGGCGCGTATAACGCGGACCCCTCTGTGACGGGGCGCATGAGTGCGTTTCAGGATGCGTCGGAGAAGCTGCTGTGGCCGGAGAAGCGCCTCGGCAAGAGGTCGGTGAAGGTTATCGAGAAAGACACTTACCTCAAGGTTCGCTCGATCGCGATTCGCATCCCAGCAGGCACTCCCATCAACCTGCTCGCGAATATCAACGCTTACAATCTGCTCCACATCCCCGGCCTATTGGACCAGCTCGCTAAGATACTGGAAAATCCAGATCGGCTAGTTCGGCTCGTAAAGGCGTTGAAAAATGAGGGTCAGTACGATGACGATTTGAAAAAGATGGTGCCGGATCTGCTTGCGCTGAGCCAGTGTCCCGACCTCATCGAAGATCACGGCCATACCTTCGGTGCCGAGTTGAAAGACGACCAGAAGAAGGCGCTAATCGAGTACATGAAGACCTTCTAAATGGATAACGACATTATTTTCGAACCGCTGAAATTTCGCAACTTAACGGTGAAGAACAGGCTGTTCCGATCTAACATCTCCGGGCGGTTCGATAATTACGACGGTTCCGGCACTCAGACCCGAATCCACTGGGAAGAAAGCTTCGCGCAAGGCGGCATTGGCGCAATCATCTCGTCGTTCGTTCCCGTCCACCTGCGCGGGCGCATCATGCCCAACTACGCCATGATCCACGACGACGATACGATCCCGTTCTGGCGCAAGGTGGGCGAGGCGGTCCATCGGCATGACTGCAAGTACATCCTGCAGCTCAGCCATTCGGGACGGCAGCGAGATAACCCCGGCGTGGAAAACTTGATGAACAAGTCACTCTCATCGACCAGCCATAAGGACACGTTCCACGGAATCCTGTGCGAAGCGATGACGACTAAAGAGATCAAGGATACGGTCCAGCACTTCGCCGACGGCGCGCGCCGCGCTCGTGAAGCTGGGCTGGATGGCGTGGAACTGCACGCGTCCCACGGCTATTTGATCACGCAGTTCCTCAGCTCCGCCATCAACGACCGAACCGACGAATATGGAGGGCTGCTGCGAAACCGCGCTGCGTTCCTGCTCGAAATAATCCAGGCAATCCGCAACACCGTGGGCACCGATTTTCACGTGCAGGCTAAGCTGAACGCGGTCGATTTCGGCAATGCTCTTTTCCCTTGGGAGAAGAAGGGCAATACGCTCGACGAAGGAATCGAGGTTGCCAAGTGGGTGGAAGAAGCCGGCGTGGATGCCATACATGTATCCATCGGAAGCATCTTCCCGCATCCGCTTTTGCCACCGGGAGGGTTTCCACCGGATGAATTGAATTGGTGGTACGGCAACATGATGTCCAGCGGCGTGCGCGGTTATCTGAACTACACGCTGTTTCACTTCAAGCTTCTGCGGCCCCTGTTTATTAAGCTCTGGGAGCGGACTAAGAAGAGCCATCCGATTGAAGCGGTCAGCTCCGAGTATTGCAGGGAAGTGAAGAAGAACGTCAGCGTGCCCATTATCAATACTGGCGGCTATCAGGATGCCCGCGTGATTCGCCGCGTGATTTCGGAAGGCTACACGGATGCAGTTTCGATTGCCCGTCCACTGGTGGCGAATCGAAATCTCCCGCAAATCTTGCAATCCGGAAAAGATCTTCCGCCCAAGCCTTGCACCTTCTGCAATCGATGCCTGATCAATGCGATTGCTAATCCGCTGGGATGTTACGACATTCGGCGCTATGATGGCGACCGCGAAAAGATGCTGGCCGAAATTATGAAGGTGTTCCATCCCACGGCG
>JANXQZ010001243.1 GCA_025353235.1 Bryobacterales bacterium | reverse complement strand
CTCCGCTGTTGCTAAAGTCGCTGCTTCCATCCAGGAATTCGGCTGGCGGCAACCGATTGTGGTGGATCGCGAAGGCGTAATCATCTGTGGCCACACGCGCCTGCTTGCCGCGAGGAAGCTCAGCATTGAGGAGGTTCCGGTCCATGTAGCCGAGAACCTAAGCCCCGCCCAGGTCAGAGCCTACCGGCTGATGGACAATCGCAGCCACGAAGAAGCCGAGTGGGATATGGAACTGCTTGCCCCGGAACTGGAGGAGCTGCGCGCGCTCGACATGGATCTGAAGTTGACCGGCTTTAACCCGCATGAGATCGACTTCATGTTGGCGAACAGCCACGATGACGATCAGGCGAACACAGTGCCGCCCGTGCCGGAACAGCCAGTTACGAAAGCGGGCGATCTGTGGCTGTGCGACGGTCACCGGCTACTCTGCGGCGACTCCACCCGGCAGGACGCGGTGTCGCGCGTTTGTGGCCCAGCAAAGCCGTTCCTAATGGTGACCGATGACGGCTCGGCGCATGATCTTTCTTGCGGCGGTTCGGAAAGCCCGGCCCGTTTCCTCAGTGGTACGGCGGCGGCGTTGGGGGACACCTTAGTGCAGGCGGGCGACAGATGTCCGCAGATGTCCCCAGATGTCCGTTTTGGGGAGGGCAGGGCTTTCGGGTAGTCCGTTTTGGGGAGGCGGGACTTCGGGTAGCATCAAGGCATGATGGCGGGTGAAGTCTCGTTTTATCAATGGGCTGGAGCCTGTAGTTGCGTGTGGGACAGAATCAAGTCTACAACTGGCAGCCACTGCATGAACTCTGACGTTGAGATAGTGCCGGATGCTGCCTTGTGTCTCTTCCAGCCTTCGTATTCGCAACGTTAAACGCACTTAGCACCTGCAGGTTGCACTTGGGAAAGGGCTCTGGCGAATGCCCGTTGTGCCTGCTTCACGCGGGGGTCAGGTTCGGAATGCACGCTGCCATCGCTCTTCGACCCGCCCTCGGCTGCGCATTGCAACGCCTCTAAATCTTCATCCGACAGGAGCTGCAGGGCGGCCTGGACCGTCTGGCCATCAGCGCTCCAAGGATCTGGACGGGGAGGCAATGCCCGTTCCAGCGTTTCAATTCTTCTCCGCGTTGCGCGCAGAGTCACCTGTCCCAGCCTTGATTCGATACGTCGCCCACGCGCTCCAACTCCGTTACCCGAACCTCCAGATCCTCGACTTCAATTGCCTTCGCGGAGTGATCCAGGACGCAATCGGCGGCCCTCACCCGGCTTGCCGCCGGCGTATTCGGATCCACCATGACCTTCAGCAATGTGGACACGGCAGCGCTGGACGCCTGCTGCAGCCGGGCTATGCATATGCACCTCTTCAACTTCGTGGGAAGCACGAGGGCCAAGGACGACAAGACCGAGTGGGTCAATACCGCCCTGTTCAGCGAGCTGCTCTCACGCGTCGAAGGCGACGCGC
>JANXQZ010000122.1 GCA_025353235.1 Bryobacterales bacterium | reverse complement strand
GCAAAAGAAGGCATTCCAGTTCGCAATGAGCCGTTGCGAAGAACCCAGAACAGAGTTCCGGGGGAAGCGCTTTTGATGGACTGCGATTGCAGGGTAGGCGCTTTCGCTGTCCGATTCTGGCTGTGGCAAGAACTGCACTCGCGGTTGTAGAGTTTAGCACCCGCTCTGACTGCATCGTCGCGATCCTGGTAAGGATTCACAAGCTGCTTCGATCGGAGGGCGGCGTGGCTGAGCAGGTCCCCTGCTGATTGTGCCCTGCTTCCGCTTAAGGTAAGCAGCAACCCGGCTAACATGCAGATCCTCTTCAAGGCCGTCCTCGGTTGCCAGAGAACGCGCTTCTTGCCAATCTGCCGAACTGCGCCACTTCGTAGGAGACGCCGAATCGAACTAGCAGCCGAGCGCTGCTCTCGGTGGTGCCGAAACTAGGCGAAAACGTGAATCTCGTGCCATTGGCCAGAGTCCACGCCATCGTTGGCCCGACATAATGCGACGTGTCGTGAACGCCAAACCGGCTATGCGTGCCTAACCCGCCGTACATTTCGGCCCCAACCTGAAAGTTTTCGGGGCACATGTTGCAACGCTCCGGCCGAGCGGCAAAGGCAAGCGGGCGGCTTGCCCCTATCGCGTAACCAAATTCAAACGGGGCGTGCCTCACGTTCTTCTCCGCAATAAAGTTTTCGGCGATGGTCCATCCTTTGATGTGACTGCCCAGGATCAACTTGGCTTCGACCTCGCGCTTTTTCTCGAGCCGCGCTTCCGCGTTGGGACTGGCGAAGTCGGCCTCGCCGTCGTGCCCGACGATTTCCAGAAGACCTTTATCTGCTCCGCTGATGTTCTCAAACTCCACATACAGCACTGGGTTTATCCAATGCTCGCCGGATAACAGCCGAAAGCGATTCTCCCAACGATAGCCTGTGAAAACAGTGCTTTCATGCCTGGTTGCTTGGCCATCGAGGTAAAACTCGGTGGTCCACCACCCCGTGACTCCGTACTCTAGTTCCGTAATGACACCTAGAAAGAGATTCCCGTCACGAGGACGCCCTGCTACGTTTTTCATGGCGATCTCCAAATTCCTTGGCTCTTCCATTTGGTGGGTGTAGATAATAAAAAACGGACCCTCGCCCGACCACGCAATCGGCAATAGCAAGCAATACCCTGCGACTATTGCGTAGCTGCGCTTCTTATGTCTTCTTCGGTTCATTGCCAGCTTCCCCTTTAAAACCCTGGCAGACGAACCGACTAGAATAAAGAGGTCGCCAGCCTTTCGGGTTGTCGATTGATCGGATTCCCCACGGTGCTTCGCCAAAAGATTGCCGTGGGGGTCCGTTTTACTTCAACGACCAGTATATACGACCAATTAGATCCAATATCACTGGCAACGTGCGCAGCGGGCAAACCGGGCGCTCTCGGGGACGAAGAAGGTCGCTTGATCGCGAATCAACAATTCCAACCTCAACTTAAAGCCGCCGGAGCTAAGGATTGGAACACGAAAGCCCGCTCGGGTGCGCTTAGTGCGCGTGGCGATCGGGCCTTGAAGTTGGGTGATCTTCAGGCAGGTCGCTGGCGCGACTTGACGGCGGCCAAGACTAGTTGCAGTGCTGGGACGTGAAGGCCAGAGTTGATCAAGAAGCTGCTTTAAACCGCGCCGACCACTTAGTCGGACAAGCTGCTTCAGTTGCAAAAATTTGGTTAAGTACATAGGCCTCGAAAGTTCCGCTTGACTTCACACACAGGTAAAGTAAAATCGCTATGGCTGCCTTTTTCTAAAACGCCCGTGGGGGAACATGTTCAAAACAAAGAAAACGCGTCCTGACAGCGAGAACGCCGCACGAACATTCAGCAGTATCGACGTTTCGCGAATCGCGGAGGTAAGCCTGCGCCAGCTTCAGTGGTGGGACGAGCGCAAGGTTGTTTCCCCGCATCACGAAGGGCACAAACGGGTCTACACGTCGGAAGAAGTAATCGAGATTACGGTGATTGCCGAACTGCGGCGAAAAGGTTTCTCTCTGCAAAAAATTCGCCGCGTTCTCAAGTTCCTCCAACGAGAGATGGGCAAGCATCTGGGCGAGATCGTCGAAGGCCAGTCGGATCTCCACCTGGTCACGGATGGCAAATCGATTTACCTTGAGGACAAGCACGATCGGATTATCGACTTGCTGAAGAATGCCCGTCAGCCCATGTTCCTCGTGTGCGTGAGCGATCAGGTTCGCCGCCTGGGGGAATCCCCCGCCAAGAAGCCGATCCGCAGTGAGGCAACTGCCAGCGCGGGTCGAAAATCGGCTCGAACGGCTTAGTCTTGGCAGACCCGGTATACTGATAAGCAGAGGTCTCTACCTGATGGCGCATACTCGGCGGTCCCTCCTTATCATCCCTTTGACGATCGCGGTCTTCGCAATTCTAGGGGGCGTATTTGGCCCCGGAATGGAGGGCGTCTCGGCCGCCACGGCTTCCAGCCCCGAAGAGGATCTTAAGGCGAGCATCAAGGCATTCACGAAGGTCTACGATGTGGTCGAGGCCAATTTCGCCGACAAGGTCACCTCCGACAAAGGTATTTACAAGGGGGCGATTCCGGGCATGCTGCGGACCTTG
>JANXQZ010001219.1 GCA_025353235.1 Bryobacterales bacterium | reverse complement strand
TGCCAAACCAAGTGAGATGGATCGAACTGCAGTCCCACGTTGGAACTGCCGTTGAAGGCTTTGAACAAAGCGTCCCATCCAACCGGGCCGGTAGCGATATTCGGTCCGCCAGCGTACGGCTCCCAAAGAATACGCACTTTGTTTTTCTCGCAGGCCGCGAAGTACTTGTCGTTGTACACTCGCACGACTTCATCCACTTGCTCTTTGAGCGGACGGCCCTTGATGGTGCCGGATTGTCCCCCGATGTTCGGGATTCCCAGTTTGCCGCAAAGCTCGATGCACTTGACGGTATAGGTGTTCTGACGCTCGCGGAGGGCGGGATCTGGATCGATGTGATTGCCATCGCAGGCCAGCGAAGAAACGTACAGGCCGGAGCGCTGAATTTTTTCTTTAATTTGCGCGATGGCGGTGTCGTCGAGCTTGTTGGGGTCCAGTCGAAGCTGCATGCTGGTAAACCCTTCAGACTTGACGAACTCGAGATTAGAGTCGGAAAAATTGCAGAGAACGCCCAGTCTTGGCTTCCAACTGGGCACTCGGGTGCGTTGCGCCTGGAGAGTAGCGGCGGCAGAAATAGCAGTTAAGACAGTTCGGCGGGAAATGCTCACCTCATGACGATACTGCGAAGCTGGAGGTGGGCGCAAGTGTTGCGGTGGGAGCAGCCAGAATCGGCTGCTCCCACACAGCAGCATCGTTGTAGTACAAAGTCCCTAATGGACGAAGAGAACGTCGACCCAGTAGTTGTCCCCGTAGCCGTTGCTGGGGACCGTTCCGCCGGAGCTGTAGCTGAACACTCCGCTCAGGGCGTGCAGCGGCGGGTTGTCGACACCCTGGGTTTGGAACGCGCCGAAACTTACGGCTGCCATCGCCGAGGGCGTATGGTATGAAGCGATGTACGTCGTGTTGGCTGAGATCGGCACTGGCGAGCTGAACAGCAGAGTCTGCCAGCCGCTTGAGGTTTCATTGATGAACGTGCCCGTTGCCAATAGCTGTCCGGTAGACGTCCAGAGAGAGCCAGTATGGCTTCCCGTGTCGCGGGACCATTTGAAAAACCGCACTCCCGTGATGCTGCCGCCCACATCGGAACGGAACTTCACGCCGAGCTCCATGGGGTTGCCGTCGATCAGGTACCGTACTGAAGGATTCGGATCGGTAAAGATCGTTGAAGTAGTTCCCATCGGCGGAGGCGGCGGGGGCTGAGCGGACTTATTCGTCAGCGCGAAGATGGCTGGCGTTACCCCTGGGACCGATGCAGTAATCGAGTAGGAACCAGCCGTGCCGTTAGCGCTTAACGAGGGCGACGTTGCGATCCCGCTGGCATTGGTGGTGACGTAGGCGACATTTCCGGTGGTGAAATTCGCCCCGGCTCCGCTCGATGGAGCGGTGAACGTGACGGTGACGCCCGACAACGGATTGGACGAAGCATCGAGAACCTTAGCTTGCAGGGGAGCCGCAAACGGAGCACTCGTATTGGCGGTCTGAGAGCTGCCGGAAACGGCTACGAGGGAAGCAGGAGTCGCTGGAGGCGGCGGAGTTTGGCCGCCTGCCGAACTGAACACGACATCCACCCAGTAGTTGTCTCCGTTCGAGCCGTTGCTTGGGAACACGCCGCCAGAGCTATAGCTGAAGACGCCGTTGGGGCCGTCCACGCCGGATTGCAGCGCGTGCAGGGGCGCATTGTCGACGCCTTTGCTTTGGAACGCTCCGAAACTGATCGCCGCCATGGCAGCCGGCGTATGATACGAAGCCACGTAGGTGGTGTTGGCCGTAATCGAAACCGGAGAGCTGAAAGTCAGAGTCTGCCATCCGCTGCCGGTCTCGTTGGTGAAAGTTCCAGTTGCAAGAAGCAGCCCGGTAGACGTCCAGAGCGAGCCGGTGTGCGTTCCACTTTCTCGCGACCATTTAAAGAAGCGGATGCCCGTGATGCTGCCAGCAACATCGGAGCGGAATTTAACGCCCAGCTCCATCGGATTGCCGTCGATCAAGTAGCGGACTGGCGGATTGGGATCGGTGAATATGGTTGTGCCTACACCCGTGGAAGGAGGCGGAGTCTGCGCGGAGGTGTTCGTTAGCAGGAAGGACACTGGTGCAAGGCCTGGGACCGACGCCGTAACCGCGTAGGATCCGGCAGCGCTGTTGGCCGTTAGCGCGGGGGAAATCGCAACCCCGCCCGCATTCGTGGTGGCGTAGGCCACGTTGCCGCTTCCAGAGAACGTCGCGCTAGGTCCGCTGGGGGTGGTGAAAGTAACGGTCACGCCGACCACGGGGTTGAACGAGGCGTCCAAAACCTTGGCCTGCAGCGGAGCGGAAAATGCGGAGTTCACAACCGCGCTCTGCTGCGAACCTGAAACCGGAAGTATCGACTGAGGAATTTGCGGCGGCGGCGGGGTAGTGGACCCAGGCGTGGTCACTTGCGCAACGTTGCTTACGCTTGAATAATTTCCAGCCGCATCGAAGGCGCGGAGCGAGTAGGCGTAGGTGGTGTTCGGGCTGGTGGTGAAGTCCGCATACGACGAGGACCCGCCTGATACTGATGTCAAAACATAGCCGTTTCGGATGATCTGATAGCCAGTTACGCCGACATTGTCGCTGCTGGGGCTCCATCCCAGATCCACCTCGGACGCGCTCTTGGCGAGAATCGAAGTGATGGCAGGCGTGGTCGGCGGTTGATTGTCAACGACTGCGTTCACGGTAACGGTGGCGGTAGCTGTTGTCGAGCCGCCGGAATTGGTTGCGGTGAGTCGGTAGGTTGTGGTTTGAGCTGGCCGGACGGTGATTGAAGAGAGGTTGCTGACATCGCCCACGCCGTTATCGATGCTGATCGTATTCGCGCCGGAGACGGTAAAGAAGAGGGTGGTTGGCTGTCCTGCGGCAACTGCGGCGGGGTTGGCGTTGAAGGCGCTTACGGTAGGGGCGGGAGTTGTTCCGGGCGAATCCAAAGTGCCGCCGAAATCAGTGGTCCAATACCAGCCATATGTGGAAGAGGCGCTGTACGCGCGTCCGATGCCGATGGCTTTGAAGGAGGGATTCAGCATGTTGGTCTTATGGGCGTAGGTGCAATTCCCGGCTCCATCCGGATCGCAAGCTGTTTCCCACTGGATCAAAGTGGCCTGAGCGGCGGCGTTTCCCGCTGCAATATTTTCGCCGGCTGTATAGGATGAATAGCCGAACGCCGCCATGCGGGTGAAGGGATCGCGGCCCAGGCTGTCCGTATGGCTGAAGTAATTCTTGGTGGCCATGTCAGTGCTCATCCACTGGGACGAGTTCTGAAGTTTGGGCGAAATGTCGAGCGGACCGGCTCCGTTTTGAGCCCGATAATTATTAATCAGTGTGAGGAATGCCGACTGCTCGGAGTCAAGAACGACCGGCTGCGCATATCCGACTCCTGTCAGGAGCAGAGCGCTGGAAAGGATCAGGGAAAAGGCAAAACGGGGCGAAGTCTTTGTCATAAGGCTGATGTGTTGGCTTAGTTGTTTATACAAGATGGGTGGGGGCTAGAGACGGTTTCACAGGCCTGTGGCAGCGCGAAATTCCACGGGAGATGTAAGTGACCTTACAGTGATATTTAAAAGATAGCACGCAGCGTTTATATGTCAAGTATTGGTGATTGTGGAAATTGGGGACAGGGGTTCGGGTAGGCGTCTGATTTCTTCATATCTGCTGGGGAATTGGACCTGCGGGGCGTGCTTACGACAGTGGGAGCTCGCTGGCTTATGTGCAGATTGACCAGGATTTGTCCTGTGAGGCCGAGTCGGCTGGAAAGTTGGCTGCAGCCAGGATTGGCCAATGTCACTTGTTTTCCTGCGATCGGAATTCGGCATTGATTGTGGGGCAGGCAATCTTGCCTGCAGCCGCCTTTTAGGCGGCTTTCCAGGCTTTCAGAGAGGATTTGTCCCCTCAGAAAGCCGGCTGAAAGCCGGCTGCAGCCAAGATTGGCTGCCCCACGATTTGCCGAATAGCCTCATATCATTAAAACTAAGTGGCCTTGGCCAGGATTGTCTGCCACACGCGCTAGATGAATTTTGTTATGCCCGGCATTGCCCGAGGCGGAACGGGCAGGCTCCCATTCCAATCGAGCTTCTCGGGAATCAGCCTCTCTTGCGAATTGAGCGCCTGTTCCCAGGTAATCTGCTGACCTGTATAAGCAGCCATCCTTCCCATAATCGCGAGCAGTGTGCTGGTGGCCAGCCTCTTGCCATCGTTGATCGGCTGATTGCGCCGGACCGCCGCGAAGAGCACGTCATGCTCGCGCTGATACATGTCGTACTTCTGGCCGGTGTAGGTCCAATTTACTTTCCCTTCAATGCGCGGCACCGGTCCGCGACCAATCGTGCACGTGCCGTCGCTTCCGACGATGTAGTCCGAATTCTCGTTGTAACAGCCTTCCATCTGCCGATTTGCAACGAATGCCCGCACGCCGTTCGGGTACAGATAATTCACTTCGAAGTGGTCGTAAATGTTTCCGCCTTCAGCCGGAATAGCGCGCCCGCCCACTCCCACGCAACTGACCGGCGGCTCATCATTCATCAACCAAGCCACCTTGTCGACGCTGTGCACCGCCTGTTCCACCAGACTGTCCCCGCACAGCCACACGAAGTTGTACCAATTGCGGATCTGCCATTCCACATCGCTCATCCCAGCCGGACGCGTGCTCGCAGGCGGCATGGGCTTCACCGGATTCGTGTAATAGGTGGCATAGTAAGCGGCCACCTTGCCGATGTCGCCGGAGTGAACCTTCTGCATCGTCTCCACGATCATGGCGTTATAGCGCCAGCAGAACCCGGCGACGAGATTCAGATTTTTCTGTTTCGCGACGTCCACCGTCTCCAGCACCGAGCGGATTCCAGGCGCGTCGGTCGAAACCGGCTTTTCGCAGAACACGTGCTTCCCGGAGTTGATGCAAGCGGCCAGATGCCCGGGCCTGAATCCAGGTGGAGTAGCGAGCAACACGACGTCCACGCCGCTGTCGATCACTTTGCGATAGCCGTCCAGGCCGAGAAACGTCTTAGTGGATTCCACCTTTACGCGGCCTGAGATCTTCTGAATTTTCTTCAGCGTCTCGAGCGAGTGGTCCACCTGCGACTGGTCTATATCCGCCACAGCCGTGAGTTCCGTATAGTCGTCAGCCCTGAGAGCTTGCGATGCCGCACCCGGTCCCCGACCGCCGCAACCGACCAGCCCTACCTTGATTGCGTTCGTGACGGACTGGGCGGAAATGATGGCCGGAAACCCGACTGCCAGGGCTGCGGTTTTCAAGAACTCGCGTCGCGCGGAAGTGCCTTGTGAATCTTGCATACGGTTTCCCCCTTTATAGCATCTTGGCTGTCGCCCGGTTCACGATGGCCCGCAGCTCTTCGAGTTGCGCTGGATCGGGATCCAGCAGCGGGGCGCGCACTCCTCCCATAGGACGGCCTGTCACCATCAACCCCGCCTTGATTAGCGATACCGCGAAGCCTCTTGCGCGATCTCGCAGCTCCGCGAAGGGACGATAAAACAGTTCCAGCAATTGCGAGCACTTTGCGTCATCGCCAGCTTCGGCGGCCTGAAAGAAGGCTTGGGCGATCTGGGGCACGAAGTTAAATACAGCCGACGAATACGTCCTGCACCCCACACCATAGAACGCTTGCGCAGATAATTCTGCGGTAGGCATCCCGTTCAACAGGAACAGCCGGTCACCCACTGCCAGTCGAATCCGGAGCAGACGTTCCATGTCGCCATGGCCGTCTTTGAACCCGATCACGTTCGGGATCTCAGCCAGACGAGCCACGGTGGCGGGTGTGAAGATGGCGTTGTCGCGCTGATACAAGATCACGCCGAGGCGCGTGGACTCCGCGACGGATCGGTAGTGCCGGTACAGCCCTTCTTGCTCCGCGACCAGCAAGTAAGGAGGCATCACCATGATCCCGTCCGCCCCGGCTTCTTCCGCGGCTCTGGCGAATTCACAAGCCAGCTTGGTCCCGTAACCGACTCCAGCGATGATCGGCAGTTTGCCATTCGCCTGCTCGACCGCGGCCCGGACCGTGATTCGGTACTCGTTCAGATCCAGCGAGAAAAATTCACCCGTGCCGCCGCACGCGAACAGAGCGCCGGGCTTGGCGTCAATCATGAACTGCACGTGCTCCCGGTAGGCGGAGACGTCGATCTCGTCGTTCCTGGTGAAGGGGGTTATTGGAAAAGAAAGTAGCCCGCGCGCGCGAGCTTGTAGCTCTTGCGGAGATATCATGTCAATTTACGCCGAGGGTCCCCTAGCCTGCGATGCTTCGAGCGCCTGACCCAGATCCCACAGAATATCTTCCAGATCCTCTAGCCCGATGGATAGACGCACCAAGTCCGGTGTCACTCCAGCGGCAGCCTGCTCCTCCGCACCTAGCTGCTGATGCGTGGTGGAGGCCGGGTGGATCACTAAACTACGCCCGTCGCCTACATTCGCCAAGTGGGAAAACATTTTCAAGCTGTCGATGAATTTCCGCCCTGCCTCATATCCTCCCTGGATTCCAAATGAAAATACAGCGCCCCCGCCCTTGGGCGTGTACTTCTTCGCCATTGCGAAATAAGGGCTGGACGGCAGCGAGGGATACTTCACCCAGCTCACATGCGCATGCTTCTCCAGATGCTGCGCCACCGCAAGCGTATTGGACAGGTGCCTATCCATGCGCATGCCAAGCGTCTCGATGCCTTGCAGCAGCAGGAACGAATTAAACGGGCTTATGCAAGGACCCAGGTCGCGCAAACCTTCCACCCTCGTCCGAATGATGAACGCTAAGTTGCCGAATACCTCGTGGAACTTCATCCCGTGATAGGCGCGCGAGGGCTCGGTCAACTGCGGAAACTTGCCGTTGCCCCAGTCGAACTTCCCTCCATCCACGATGATTCCCCCGATGCTGGTGCCATGGCCTCCCATGAATTTCGTGAGAGAGTGCACCACGATGTCGGCTCCATAGTCGATGGGCCGGCAGACATAGGGAGTAGCGAAAGTAT
>JANXQZ010001204.1 GCA_025353235.1 Bryobacterales bacterium | reverse complement strand
GCCTGCATCCCGATAAGGTGGCCGGGATCGTAATTGTGGATGGGTTTATTCCGCAACCTCCCAAAGACGATGCCGAGCGGGAGAAGCAAAAAGGCCAATGGGCCGCGCTCGCGAAAGCGTACCGCGGGCCGGAATATCGGAGGTTTGCCCAAAAGATGATCGGCTCCATGTTCACCCCGCAGACGGACCCGGCGCTCAAGGAAGAGATCGAGACGAAAATGCTGTCGACGCCGCAGCACGTCATGGCTTCGGCGATGGAAGGCATGGGCGCCGTACCACCCCTCACCGAAAAATATCCAACGCTGCCGGTGCTGGCCGTAATGCAAAAGAATGCCAACTCCACTGTCTACGAAGAGTTCCTGAGGCAGCACTTCCGCTTAGTTGGCTATCGGGATTTCGATGACGCCGGGCACTTTCTCATGATGGAGAAGCCCGATAGCTTCAACAAAACTCTCAAGGAATTTCTAGACCGTAAGTAGTGCCCTCGGTGCTGACAAGCATCACTCGCGTAGCAGTTGACAACCCAAGCCGTTCGCGCAATTCGGCATGACGGCAAATCGCGATCAGCCCCGCTAAGCCCGCAGCTCCAGACTGCCCTGAGTCGATCCTGGGATCGCCCGGAAGCGGCTGGGCAAAACGTCGCATCGCTGCATGCGCGAATGAGTCCTCAACCGCGACAAAGCAATCTACCAGGCGGCGAATCGTGGGCCACGCCGCCAGGGATACTTCTCCGCAATTGAGGCAGCCCATCACGGAGTTTTGGCTTCCTTTGGAGGGCTGCGGGTTTCCATCAGGAGACGAGATGGACTCAAACAGGCAGTCCGCGCCTTCCGGTTCGACCGCAACAATCTTGGGCGGGTGTTGGTAGGCGCTGAAATGCCTCGCCGCCGCGCACAAGAGTCCGCCTACTCCCGCCTGGATGATGACCAAATCCGGAGCGTCCGCCCGTTGTTCTTCGTACTCATCGAACAGCGTCTGATAGCCCTCCATCACCCAGTTGGGAATTTCCACATATCCGGGATAGCCCGTGTCGGAGATTACCTGCCAGCCTTTCGGTTCGCTTTCCAGGGCGCACTTTCTGACAGCATCGTCATAGGTTCCCGCAACCAGGCAAACTTCGGCACCCTCGTTCCGGATCGCCTGGACCCTCGCCGTGGCTGTCTTCGCTGGGATAAAGATAACCGCTCTGGTCGACATCAGACGCGCCATCCACGCGACAGCGCGACCGTGATTCCCCTCCGTGGCAGCGCTAAATGTGGAAGCGCGTCCAATGCGATGCATCGCCCACGACGCACCCAGACCTTTAAACGCATTCAGGTTGAAACGGGCCGCTTCATCCTTCACCTGAATTTCGAGCAGGCCTAATTCCAGGGCCAAGTTCTTTAGAACATGCAGAGGCGTGGGAGCGTAGCCGGGCAGGGTGCGATGAAACTGCCGCGCTCGCCGGTCCGGAGCCTTCGCGCCTTCACTGGACTCGCAGAACGGATTGAAGCGGAAACGCATGTCAGAGCAAGGTCGGCAC
>JANXQZ010000116.1 GCA_025353235.1 Bryobacterales bacterium | reverse complement strand
GCGGGTTTTCATGAACAGTAGCCGGATCGCAGGGTCGAGCGTGATCGCCAACACGGCGGCAATCATGATGGAGAAATTCTTCGTAAACGCGAGCGGCTTGAAAAGGCGGCCTTCCTGGTACTGCAACGCGAAGATTGGCATGAAAGATACTGCGATGACGAGCAGCGAGAAAAAGCTAGGCCCCCCTACCTCCTTAACCGCCTCTATGACCACCTGCGAAGCTGAACCAGGCCGCCCTGCAGCCTCCCAGTGCTCCAGTTTCTTGTGCGTTTGCTCGACCACTACAATCGCCGCATCCACCATCGCGCCAATGGCGATGGCAATGCCGCCGAGCGACATGATATTCGCCGTCAGACCCATCGCGTGCATGGGAATGAAAGCGAGCGTCACTGCGATTGGAATGGTGACGATCGGAATAATCGCGCTTGGAAAATGCCACAGGAAGATCAAAATGACGACGCTGACAATGATCAGCTCTTCAATCAACGTGTGCCTCAGCGTATCGATGGAACGGTCGATCAGATCCGAGCGGTCATATGTGGTGACGACCTCGACGCCCGGTGGGAGACTCGACTGCAAATCAATCAGCTTTTTTTTCACGCGTTCGATTACGTCGCGCACGTTTTGCCCATAGCGAATGATGACCGTCCCGCCCGTCACCTCGCCTTCGCCATTCAGATCCACAACGCCCCGACGCATCTCCGGTCCGAGTTCCACGCGCGCAATATCGCGGACGCGGACTGGCGCACCGTTGCTGCCGACCGCCACAGCCAAATTCTGAATATCGGCCAGGGACTGGATGTAGCCGCGCCCGCGCACCACGTATTCCTTCCCGCTCATTTCAAGGCTGCGATCCCCTACTTCGTTGTTGCCGTTGCGCACTGCATCCATCACTTGCGTAAGCGGCACTTTGTACGCAAGCAAGCGATTTGGATCCACGTTGACTTGGTACTGCTTCACGAATCCGCCGACCGTAGCAACCTCGGCTACGCCTGGCACGCTCTCCAGCCAGTAGCGCAGGTACCAGTCATTGAAGGAGCGCATCTGCTGAAGATTGTTCTGGCCGGTTTTGTCTCTCAGCGCGTACTGGAATGCCCACCCGACCCCGGTTGCGTCCGGGCCCAATTTTGGCGACACACCTTCCGGGAGTTGGCCGCTGAGCTTGCTCATGTATTCGAGCACGCGCGTGCGGCCCCAATAGATGTCCGTGCCCTCTTCGAAGATCACATAGACGTACGAGAAACCATAATCCGAACTGCCCCGCACCACGCTCACGTGAGGCGCGGCGAGCATCGCGGAAATGATCGGAAATGTAACCTGGTCTTCGATTAAGTCGGGACTGCGGCCTGGCCATTCCGTGTAAATGATCACCTGCGCATCGGAGAGATCCGGGATCGCATCCAGGGGAATCTGTCGCATTGACCAAATTCCATACAGCGTGAGGCAGACCGTTAGGACCACGATCAGCACGCGATTGTGCGCGGAAAAATCGATGATGCGGTTGATCATCTGTTCGCTAGCGCGCCGTGATATTCGTCTCAGCGACCCCGATCACGCTCCCGTTCTTGCGGGCCGTTACGGTCGTTTGCCAAGTCCAGGCCGTCGGAAACTCGATCTTTCCGGCATAGATGCCACTCCCTGCCTCCGCGAGAATTGCCTTGGAACTCATCGGCGTCATGCCAGCCATCGGCGGCATGGATAGGCGTACGTCCACCTGCGCGCTAATGAGCGGTTGGCCTGCCGCGTCTTTCACCAGCAAGCGCATCGAATTCAACCCGGTCTTGGCTGTCTTAGGTTCCAGCACATCCACCGAGATCGATTGCGCAGGCGTGCCCATCCCCGCGAACGCTCCCTTCAAACGGCTCTCGGAATCGATGAGGAAATTGGCTCCCGTCACAACTCTTTCGCCTGCTTTGAGCCCTTCTTGGATGCCTACTTTGTCGCCCGCATCGGCGCTGACCTTCACCTGCCGAGGTTGAACATAACCGTTGCCCTTATCGATAAACACATATTGTTCAGTACCGGTGTTCATTACGGCGTCTTGCGGAACCAGCACCTGCCGACCAACCGAAACAGCCATGCTGATGTTCGTGAACATCTCCGGCTTCAGCAACAGACCAGGATTGGTAAATTCCATACGCAGTTGAACGGTGCGGCTCTTCGGATCGAGGAACGGATAGATGAAATCCACTCGTCCTCGAATCTTTCGCCCCCCGCCTGAGTACGGCAGCTCGATCTCCGCGGCCTGTCCCGTTCGAATGAATGGAATGTCGATTTCATACAGTTCACCGAGGACCCAAACCCGCGAAAGATCCACAATCGTAAACAGGTCCTTAGAGGGATCGACGAATGTCCCATGGTGGTAAGCAGTGCGCTCCATCACGACGCCCCCGACAGGCGAATAAACGGTGATCGCACGCTTGACCTTGCCTTCCGTTTCGAGCCTTTGGATCTCCTGGTCCGTCACATCCCAAAGCCGCAGACGTTCGCGCGCAGCAGCGATCAGGTTTTCCGATCCTTCTGCTGCGGAAGGCAGAGTGCTGTCGCGCAGCAAGGAGCGGGATTTTAAAGCGAGTAGAAAGTCCTGTTCGGTGGCGACAAGATCCGGGCTGTAGATCGTGAACAGAGGATCGCCCACACGAACCGGCTTACCCACCGAGTCAGCGAAAACGTCTTCTATATAGCCGGAGACCTTGCTGTGAATGTGCGTCAGCTTCGTCTCGTCGTAGCTCACCTTGCCCACGATTCGAATGTCTTTGGTGAGCATTCCCATTTCAGCCGCAACCGAGCGCATGCCAGTGAGTTGTTGCTTCTCTGGTGAGATCGAAATCGAGCCAGCCTGTGTGCTCGCGCTGGCCGGGGTTGCCGCAGGGGCGGCCGGAGGCGAGGTCTCCAGCTTCACCAGCTTCATGCTGCAGATGGGACAGTTCCCCGGCTTGTCGGAATGATAATTCTTGTGCATCGGGCAGTAATACACGTCTTTGGCGATCGCTATGACGGCTGCTGCTTTTGGTCGAATCGGCTGCGGTCGGAAGAAAGCAAACCAGGCAAACGCGAGTACGGCCAAGCCGAGCAACCCGACCAACGCAATCGTGCGCACGCGAGCTCGATTCATTGGTGAACCTCGTAAAACGGGACTAGCGCCCGGCCCACAATCGGCTCAAGACGCGCGATGGCCTCCTCGTGGCGCGCGACCTCGTCGTAATATTGGCGCTCCAGTGTGAGCAGGTTCGTCAGGTTCGATTCAAGACTCAGGAAGTCTATCCCTCCTACCTGGTAGGCCGTACTTGCCGCATCCACGGTCAACTGCGCCTGGGGCAGCAGCGTCGTTTTGTACAACTGCAAAATGCGCTCACTGCTTTGGATGCTGAGGTATTGATCTTTCACTTTGAAGCTGGCTTGTTGCTGGGCGGATCGGTAATTTTGCTTGGCCTCTGCCAACCGCGAGTAGGACTCTTCCAGCGCATAACGTTGCTTCCTCGCATAATAAATGGGAATCTTGACGCGCGCTGTCGCCATGTAATAGTCCGGGAAATTCGATCCCGTATGCTGCCATTGCAGATCCACGCCAAAGTCGGGTCGAAAGTCTTTCAAGCTCCGATTGATTCCAACGGCGCTGGCGTCCACCATCTTCTGTTCGGCACGCACGCGCGGAGAATCTTTTGCAAGATTCAGCAAATCTTCGAGCGATGGCGAGAACACGCTGGGTTGGATTTCGGCGGTCGATTGTAAGACAACTGAAGGCATCGCCAACATGGAGGCAATTTCAGCTTCGGCACGTTGACGCTTCTCGTCGAACATGATCAATTGCTGTTGGATAGAAGAGACTTCGAACTGGGCTTTGAGAACATCTTGTTGCAGTCCCTTGCCAACCGTGTAGCGATTGCGAGCGATCTCCTCAAATCGGCTGAGCAGGTCACGGTTCTTGTGCGTCACCTGGATCGCCTTCTGAAGAGCCAGCCACTCGTACCAAGCCACCTTCAGACGGGACGTTACCTCCAGAACCACTGACCGATAGTTCTGCTCTTCTCGCTCCGCCTCTCGTTTGGCTTGCTCCGAAGCAAGGCCGAGCTTTCCAGGAAAAGGAAGATCCTTGGAAACACCGAGTCCCTGGTAGGCAAAGTCGCTCCCATTCAGGCGCGAAAAGGGATGGCCGACACCGAAGTTCGTATAGCTCGCGGTTGGCTCCGGTAGAGTGCCAACCTGTGACGGACGTTTCGTAGCAGCTTCAAAGCGCGACCGCGCCGACTGAATCTCGGGGTTATTCTGCATCAGGCCATTCAGTAAATCCTGAGGCCCTACTGTCCTTTCTTCCGCATGCAAACTGGCGAGCGCCAGGGCGAGCATGCAGAAGCCGTTCCCGCATAATTTCGCAGGCATCCGACCTCCTAATTGTTGAACGTGAAAATGGAAACGAATTGGTAGAACGAGGCGGGCTAAATCAGAAGCGGAAGACTCAAACGCAAGTCGGGCGGACGGACTGGAAGCTGTTGCACACCGACCAAACTGGCGGTTGGCAAAAGCTGTAAATGGGTGGGCGGCACTTCCGGGGCGGAATGATCAAGCGCCTGGGCTTTTAAAAGCTGGTTGCCGCCGGGAACTGTAGCTTTGCAGCAATCCTCGGCATGCGATGGCGAGCACTTGCCGTTCTTGCAGCAGTCAGCAGTTTTCTCACACGGCAGCATGAGCAGGAACACTGCTAAGAGAGCGACGCCGAAATGAACGCCACGAAGCATCCTGACTTGACAATACCAGAGTCCTAAACGCAGATCAGGTCTGTCATAGCGGCCAATTAGTGAACTGTCCCAAGCAAACGTTTACAATCTCCCGTGTGTGCCGCTAGGCAGCTTTGTGGGGCAGGCAATCTTGCCTGCAACCGGCTTTCAGCCGGTTTCGAGCCGCCTGGAAGGGCAATTTCAGCCAGGACGAGCGCGAGGTACCCACGATCGCTTCGGGAGACCATGGGGATCACGCGCTTGCCTCTTATGATTCCTCTGTCAGCGAGGCCCCAGGCGGACGTCCGATGACGTCAAGCATCCGTGTCTCGATCACACCACTTTTTTATATGACGAACACATACGTGCTCAGGGCTGTACTTCGTGGTGAACTCGGCGAATTGCAAGGGAACATTCAGCGCGCAATCATCGTCGATACCTAAAATCATGAGAATCGCCAAGTACCTCGTTATCCTGCCGCTCCTGACTGTCTCCGCTCTGCCCCGCAACTAGCTCTTTAGTTCCGTCAGGATTAACCAAATAAAGCTGAATCGAGTGCTCTGAATCATCTCCTGGCGTTGTTCGTATTGATGCCAGAACCTGCATTTCAATCTGATCGTTAGGCTTATCGATGTTTCGCTTAAATTTGAATGTGTCTACCATCCTGATCGCGCTCAGTATACCGTCTTTTCCTTCGAGGATACGTTCACAGATAAAAACATTCGCAGACAGTAGACTTGGGTTCATAAAAATGCTTTCCCAATTCTAGCACGTTTGTCAGGCAAGTATATTATCACCCAACCAAGGCACTATCAGCGCGACCTCGGGGCGGTTTGCTTACCGCCCCCCAAACCCGGTAGCAACTCAATCAAACTATATCTCGCCCACTCCCAACAACTTCCAATCTCCCCCTCTGGATTTATCCCTTTCCGCTGATACAGTCAAAGCGGGTAAGCCCACTGAGGAGAAAATTATGCAATCAGCACCATCGCAGCAGCCTGATCCGCAGCAAGAAGCCAATCAGGCCAACTCGCAACACAGCACTGGTCCCCGCACACCCGAAGGCAAAGCCCGCGCCGCAGCCAACTCCCGCACCCACGGACTCTGCGCCAAAGACGTTATCATCGCCAGCCCTGAAGAGCAGATCGAGTTTGACGAACTGCTCTCCCTGCACCTCGCCCAGGTCAAGCCTAACGGCAGCGTCGAGCACGTCATATTCGATCAGATGGTCGCCGACACCTGGAACCTGCGCCGCATCCGCCGCCTCGAAACCGCGCTGAACCAAGGCATCGACCCCCTCGCGGCGCTCGATGACGAAGCGCTCCAATCCAAACTCGAGCGCATCGCCCGCCATCGGACCCGCATCGAGCGCTCTTACTTCAAATGCTTGAGGGAACTCTCGCGCATGCAGACCGAGCGCGTGCTTACCCGCTACAGCGAGGAGAGCCAAGCTTTCACCGACGTTTCACCCCTGCTGAACACCGCCGAATTCCGACGCAGGCCAGGCAAATCGGAAAATTTCAAAACGAACCCAACTGGACCAATTCCCGTCCGCCCCACCTCGCGCTGCTGAGATTTGCAAAGCGATCTACACTGTAGTAAGCATGAAGAGACCACTGCTGTTCACTGTTTCCTTGGCCGCGACGCTATCCAGCCTGTACGCCGATTTCAGCTACGACCAGACTTCCAAGATTACTGGAGGTGCCATGGTCAGCATGATGAAGATGGCCGGAACATTTTCGAAGGATGCGCGCAAAGCCAACGAACCCATTCTTTCCACTACCGCAGTGCGAGGCAATCGCATGGTTCATAAGACCGCTGACATGACGCAGATCATCGATTTGGATCAACAGACCATCACTCGCATCCACACAGCCGGTCGAACCTACTCGGTGATGACGTTCGAGCAGATGAAGCAGGCGATGGACGACATGTCGAAAAAAATGCAGAAAGCCGGCAACGACGCGCAGAGAGCGCCGGATGGGAAAAGAGGTGTGAATCCAGATATAAAATACGATGTCTCGATCAAGGACACGGGCCAGACGCGGATGATCGCCGGCAATGAAGCTCACGAGAGGATCTTGACGCTGACCATGAAGGGCTCGGATGCACAGAGCGGAGCGCAGGGTGCGCTG
>JANXQZ010001159.1 GCA_025353235.1 Bryobacterales bacterium | reverse complement strand
AATCTGGCTTCATGGGGCCGCTTCCAGAACATCGCGACTAACGCCCGAATCAACAGCAGCTCCGCCAGCCCCGTTCTGACGCTAAGAGCCATCTCAAAAGCCCGCAACTCCAGCAAACCGAGTCGCGACCCGGAGCCTTCTGGAGGATACAACTTGTCGATGCAGAACTCGGCGCGATGGGTGTTGCCGGTGATGTCTACGAGTAGGTTTCGGAAGAGGCGGTCAACCAGCCACGGCGGACACTCTCCGACGGGCAACTGGCTGAACGCGATCTCGAGTTCATAAAGCGCATCCATGCGAGCTTCGTCAATGCGGGGATACTGGCTCGTAGGGCCGATGAACGTGCCGGAGAACAGATAAGACAAGGACGGATGATTCTGCCAGAAGCCCACCATGCTGCGCAGAAGATCGGGCCGGCGCAGGAGCGGACTATCGGACGCAGTGGGGCCTCCGATCACAATGTGATTGCCTCCGCCCGTGGCCGTGTGCTTTCCGTCGAACAGGAACTTCTCGGCGGACAGCCTGTTGCGTTTCGCCTCGTCAAAAACCAGGTGGTGAAGCTTGCTGAGTTCGTCCCAATTCGTGGCTGGCGGTAAGTTAACTTCTACGACGCCCGGATCCGGAGTGATGCTGAAAGATCGCAAGCGCGGATCGGACGGAGGCTGGTACCCTTCGATCCAAACCGGCTTCTTGAGATACACGCACGTGTCCTCAATTGCCGCCAGCAGATCGAGATAGTCCGGGAGCTTGGGCGTGTACGGCAAGAAGACGTGCAAGCGCCCCTCGCGGGCCTCGACGCACAATGCGGGGCGGATGGTATTCTTCGCGGACTCGCCTACCACCGGAGGTGCGGGGAGCGGATCCTCGTCGGCAGTTGAGGCGAAAAGATCCATGCGTCGCGCCCGCTCGGGAGGAAGCTTTTCCCGAGCGGCGAGCGGGTCGAGCTCGTAGTCGTATTCGATATCGTCGGCATCCACCCACGGCAGAGCATCGAACGGCAACCGATAGCCGATTGGCGAATCCCCCTCAATAACAAGCAGCCGTTCCGGACGCAGAAACCAGAGCTGGCTTGACCAGTAAATCCTGCCTTCGTGCTGTCGACGGCGAATCGGCAGGACATAGCCGCTCGGTTTCGCCAGCCCGCGCTCGAACACGCGCGCCAGTTCTTCGCGTTCGCGCGCGTTCGTTAATTTTGAATCGAGTGCATCCACGTTCACCGGGAGACGCCGCTCTTTCCACAAATAATAATAGGCGTCTTCATAGGCTGTCAGGATGTTCTTTGAACTCACCTGAAGCCGGCGCGTCAGAGCCTCCATGAACTGAAGCGCGTCGTCTGTGCCAAATCCGTAGTCCTGATCTTCCTCTGCGATGAGATTTGTATTCTCCCAAACGGGGACGCCGTCAGCCCGCCAGAAGCAGCCCAAGGCCCAGCGCGGAAGCGGTTCACCCGGGTACCATTTGCCCTGTCCGAAATGCAGCAGCGCCCCGGGCGCAATTTGATCGCGCAGGTGTCGGATCATCGCCACCGCGCGGTTGCGCTTTAGCGGCCCCAGCGCATCGCCGTTCCACTGCGGGCTGTCCGGTTCGTCAATCCCGACGAAGGTGGGCTCGCCTCCCATCGTCAACCGAACATCCTGCGCGACAAGATCGGCGTCGATCCGATGAGCGACAATCTCCACTCTCTTCCACTGCTCATCGCTGATCAGCTTCGCATTATGACGCGCTTCATTTACCCGGCGAAGGGACATCGAGTAGGAAAAGTCAACGCTTGAGGGCTCCACCGTGCCCGTGATGGGAGACGCATTCGGCGCGTCCGGCGTACAGGCAAGCGGAATGTGACCCTCTCCGGCGAACAATCCGGACGTGGGGTCCAGCCCGATCCAACCCGCTCCCGGCAGGAATACTTCTGCCCAGGCGTGCAGATCTGCCGAGTCTTTCGAAATAGCGTTGGAGCCGTCGGCAGACGCTAATTGAATCAGATACCCCGATGCAAAGCGCGACGCGAAACCCACATGCCGCAGCACCTGCACTAGAAACCATGCAGTGTCCCGGCAGGAACCCGTGCGCCTTTCGAGAGTCTCTTCGCAGCTTTGAATGCCGGGGTCCATGCGAACGGTGTACCCGATCGTGCTCTTGACGAGGCTGTTCAGGTCAACGAGGTAGCCTGTTGTCCCACGTTTTTCGCGCGTTAGGGCGCTCAGAAAAGCTTGCAGCAAAGGACCGGCCGTCTGCGTGGCCCGATAGGGGTCCAGATCTCTCGCCAACTCCGCCGGATACTCGAAGGGGAAGTCTTCGGTCCCGGGCTCCAGAAAGAAGTCGAATGGATTGATAGCTGAAATGTCCGCTACCAGGTCGACATCCACCGCAAATTCGTCTGTCTTCTCGGGAAAAACAAGGCGAGCCAAATGGTTGTTGTAGATATCGTGCTGCCAGTTGAGGAAGTGCTGGGCCGGCGTAACCTTCAGCGCGTAGCTTAGGATGGGCGTTCTGCAATGCGGCGCAGGTCGTAACCGCACCACTTGCGGACCCAGAGTAATTGGCTTTTCGTACTTGTACCGCGTCTGGTGATTAAGTGCGACCTGTATGCCCATTCATCCTTGTGCCTAGTGTTACAGTGTAACGCCTGGGCAGGGCGCATTCGAGTGTTGTGACGCGGAGCGCATCCGCAAGGGGTGGTCACAGCCCCGGCGGGGCCAGCAGTCTAACAAGCGGCCCTACAGAACCGATTCAACGCGCCGCGGTCTCAGCGGGTATCTTCAGATCGTCCGCCACGTTCACTTCCTGAATACTCGGAAGAAATTCCACGCGGTTTCGGCCCAGCTTCTTCGCTAGATAGAGCGCTTCATCCGCCCGCCTTACTAGCATCTCAGCAGTTGTATGCCGACCCGGCAACGCACTGGTACACCCAAAACTCGCGGTCAGCGTGACACCGGTTGTCGGAAGCTGAATCTGTCCCTTCGCCAGATGCGACCGCAGCCGCTCAGCCTGCGCAAAGGTGCTCATTTCATCGCATCCCGGCACCAGGATGAGAAACTCTTCACCGCCATAGCGTCCGATCGCGTCGTAGTTGCGGATGGAGTGCCGCATGCGCTCGGTCGCTTCCTGCAAGACCACATCCCCCGCAAAGTGGCCGAAAGCGTCGTTAATTCCCTTGAAGTGGTCGAGATCTACCAGGATCACCCCCACCGGTTTCGCATCGCGCTCGGACCGAGCTAGTTCTCCCCTCAAGTTCTCGAGAATGGACGAACGGTTCCAAATTTTGGTAAGCGAATCCTTGGTAGCCTGCTCCCGCAAAGCCTCGCGGGCTGAGAGCAGTTCGGCTTGCAACTCCACCAAACGCATGCCTGCCCGCAGCCGCACGTTTAACTCATGCTGATCGAAAGGTTTTACGATATAGTCGTCCGCGCCAGCATCCATGCCTTGAATCAGGTCTTCCTTCAGATTCTTGGAGGTAAGGAGCAGGATATATATGTACGGCTCACGGGCTTGCTCGCGAATGTTCTTGCAGAGTTCCAGGCCGGTCAAACCCGGCATCATCCAATCGATCACCGCCAGCGCAGGCGCATCCGCACGCTGCAGAATCTCCCAAGCTTGCGTCCCGTCGCCGGCCAACACGACTTCGTAACCCCATTTCTTTAGAGTTGCCCCTAACAAATGCTGGGATACAATGCTGTCGTCTGCAACGAGAACTTTCAAAAAGCTGCCTCTACGTGATAAGTGAATTCGTCTAAACTGTACTTACTAGTACCATCTCGCCAGCCAAAGTCTAAAGCTTAACAGATTAGCGTAAGGCGCTACTCTTTCGCGAGACTTTGGGCCTTTGCAGAGTCGGCCGCGGCGCCAGATATGTTCCCTCTTACCCGCCGCGCTGCGGCTCGGTTGTGATACGCATTGGCGTATCCCGCATTTAATGAAATCGCCTCGCTAAAATCTTGATCCGCCGCTGAGAAGTTTTGTGTCAAGAAATAAACGTACCCGCGCGCGTTGTAAGCGGTCGCGGACCTAGGATTCATCCGAATCGCCTCGCTCAGTTCCGTCAAGGCTCGTGCATATTCATGCGTTTGCGTCAGTCTACGCCCTAAGGCTTCACGGCTTGCGGCGGACCATGCGGCAACCGGCTTTGGTGCCGCAACCACAGGTGCCGCAACCACAGGTGCAGGCGGCACTGGCAGAGGCATTGGAGAAACCTCCACGGGCGCGGTTGGCGAAGGCACCGCGACCGCCTCAGCTTTTAGGCGGCTCTCGGCTTTCACCAACACTTCTGCCGCCTCAGGATAGTCCGATCGCAAGTGAACCGCCTGGCGCAGATCCGTGGCCGACTGTTCGTAGTCGCCCAACAGATAATACGCGCTCCCCCGCGCAAACCACGCCTCGGCAAAACCCGGATCCAGGCGGATCGCTTCTGTCCGGTCGGCGATCCCTTTCTCGTGCATCCCAAGCTGGTGATAACTTCCTCCACGCAACAGGTGGGCTTCGGCCGAATCCGGTTTGAGCCTGACTGCTTCCTCTCGATCCCGCAACGCATCTTGATGCCTTCCAAGTTGGGAATAGGCAGCCGCCCGCGTCAGATAAAGCTGATATTCGCCCGGAGTCATCGCCAGCGCGCGGGTGAGGCTATCGATTGCATCGTCGTTTTGGCCCAGCTTCTCGAACGCCGCCGCTCGCAGCTTCAGCGCCCGAACACTTGGCTGTAGTTTTAGACTGGCATCGAAGTCCGCTATGGCTCTGTTGAAGTCGTTCGATTGGCCTCTCGCGAAGCCCCGATCGGTGTAGGCTTCTCCGTAATCCGGCTTCAGACGGATGCACTGATCGTAATCGTCGATTGCATTGCTGTACTGGCCAAGGCTGGCGTAGAGGTTTCCCCGCGCGCAGATCGGATCGGGATCGTCCAGCCTCAGTCGAATGCCGCGGCCATAATCTTCGATCGCGTTTTGAAATTCCCCCAGCTCCGCGTAGGCGGCTGCGCGATCTTTGTACAGCCGAGCGGTATCGAGTTTCAGAGCTGCCGCGCGATTGTAGTCGGCGATCGCATTCCTGGGTTGCTTGGCGGCACGGCAAGCTTCTCCGCGAAGCAGGAACGCTTCGGCGTTTCCCGGTCGAAGGCTAATCAAGGCACCCAAGTCCTCAATGGCATGCTGCGTGTCGCCCAGGGCGAGACGGCATTTCGCCCGGTGCTCATAAGCGTCGGTATACCCTGGTTCAGCCTGGATCGCCAGCGAGTAGGCCTTGGCCGCTTGCTCGGGCTGGTTCGATTCCTCGTAACGAAGGCCGGCTTGAAAAGCATTGCGGGCCTGACGATTTGGGCCGGGCGACGCATGAAGCAATACCAAAGCCATCAGCAGGGCTACGGTAAAACGGAACATGACTGTACACTAGATTATCATTGCGGCGCATAGCGCGATGGGGCGGCAAGCGGCGTTACGATACCGCAGCCATGGCGGGAAGAATGATCCCCGCCAGATTTAACGGGTCGTCGTGTGCCAAATCCAAGAAGTCTTCCCGCGTATCGGCACGCTTAACCACTCTCAACAAATCGACAGCCTCCGCGCGAGCGAACTGCTCCCCGGAAAATCCCGCTACGAATCGGCCGCCCCGAATCTCGCCACGCGCTTCCATCCGT
>JANXQZ010001084.1 GCA_025353235.1 Bryobacterales bacterium | reverse complement strand
CGTGCTGAAGTCCATCAGGTCGGCATCGGCAAGTCGGGACAAGCGGAATGCAGCTACCGGCGAACGCTTCTTATTGGAACGCTTCAATGCCTGCCGGACGCGCTGAAAAGAGTTCCCTCGGCAACCCCGCTAGCATCGCCTTCATCAATCGCCGTTCACAGCGCGGCAAACTTGGCTTCGTAATGCTGTTCCTCGCGCTCCAGTGTTCGCAGCGCCGCGCAGACAAACTGGCTGGCGCTTTCGTAACGGCCGCTATTGACCTTTGCCGGTACGAAGCTGTCAAGCTCATTGGGTAAATTCACATTGCGGGTGGGCGTGATGCTCCTATAGCGGACTATATAGGATTAGCAAAGATTGCCAATCGCCAAGATCCGGATGTCGGGGCCGGGTAGCCAGACATAAAGGACGTTATGTTCAGACACTTGCTGGGCCAAAATGAAAAGCATATTCAACGCGGCTCAAAATAAGTTTGTTGATGCAACGCGCTGACACTTTTCCTTCCTCGATGGGTCTTCCAAACAGAGCAACGTTACCGATGATCTTCGCCTTTTCCGCATCCATTAATGTAGGGAGATGTCGTCGGGATAGTCCAAAGGCTGTCTCGAACGGCATTCCACCGGTGCGGAGAAGGCTGAAATACGAAGGGTAAACAATTCCATCGTAACCAGCCGCGTGAGCTGCCTTCGCGATTTCTCGGGCGATGTCATATGAGTGTTTACCGGCGAGAAAAAGCATATGCACTAAGCGCTCTTATTCCGGTTTGCCCTTGCCAAACTGCATCTTTTGTCAGATAGCATCAGCACTAAAACAAGTATTCGTTCGGACACCCTGTATCAGATCTCGCATAGTCTCAAGCGAGCTTCTTTTCAAACATTCGTTGGGCGGGCGACAAGTTCGAACCTTCCATCCGGGTGCAGATAGTATCTTCGACCTCGCCACGTGATCGTGTTCCCGAAAAATCCCGCTACCCAAAACCCGAAGCTGAGAACATCCTGCACTGGAAGCAGCAGCCAGTTCACTTGTTTGCCAAGCACTCTGACAGAGACCGCCCACGCAGCGCAGGCGCGCACAAAGATCGTGAGAATCAGGACTGGCCACAGAGCCGGCTGGAGCATGCAAAGTAGAAACGCCACCGGAAGCGGATTCGTAAACACCTGCCCAACATATCCTGCAGGCCTTGAACGGCGGGTGCTGCGAGCCCAACGCAGCCGATGCGATGCGTTCGTCAGAAATGACTCGGCGCCGATCCGATGCTCCACAATGGTGCGTGACAAAATCACCCCCATCCCCGCTTCGGCAGCGAACTTGCCCAGCACGAAATCCTCGGCCAAATAGTCTTTTAGGCGATCAAACCCGACGCGGTCCAGCACCTCTCGTCTGGCTACAATTGTGGGACCCACTGCGAAATCCACCCCCATCAGCATGCGAGCCACCAGCAGGCCTCCCAGGAATTCAGTGTTCATCCCCTCGGCCTCCAGGGCGGACCAAATGCTTTTGCCAGCAATGGCCCGATACGGGCAGGTTGCCAGGGCAACATGAGGGTTCGCGAACTCAGCGGCGATAGTGCTCAACATATCCGGCTCAACTCGGATATCGCTATCGCTCATCACGAGCAAGTCATGCTGCGCGACGCTGACCATTCGCGACAAGCTGAACACCTTTGCGCTGGGGTAGGGAGGTTCGCCGCAAACAATCAGCTTGGAAGAGACGTTTGGATACGCCTGCTGCAGCCGCTCGAAGATCGGAACAGCCGCATCATCCCGGTTGCGCACTGCGCCGAGAATCTCAAACTCTCCATAGCGTTGCTCGAAGAAGCTTCTAAGATTCGCTTCCAGCCCTTCATCGGCTCCCGCGAGCGGTTTTAGGATGCTGATCGCGGCACCTGCACCTTTACCGTAGGGTTGGCCCAAGTAGCTCCGCACGGAGACCAGGACCAAGATGCAGTAAACCAGGGAACCCGCCAGAATGCACCCGATAAACAATGCAAGAAGCGGGACCGCCAAGAGTTACTCTGCCGCTACTTTATCGGCAACCAACTTTTGCAGGTGACTCAAGAATTCGGCCAAGGGCTTTACCCCTTGATCGCCGTGTTTGCGGTTTCTGACAGATACCGTGCCAGCCTCGGCTTCGCGATCACCCACCACCAGCATATAAGGCACTTTCTGCAATTGGGCGTCGCGAATCTTGAGATTGACTTTCTCTTTTCGATCGTCCAAGTGGACCCGAACGCCAGCCGCCTTCAGTTCCGCAGTCACCTTGGCCGCGTACTCCGCTTGACGATCGGTAATCGCCATCACGACGGCTTGCACCGGTGCCAGCCACACGGGAAACGCTCCAGCGTAGTGCTCCACCAATATTCCGAAAAAGCGCTCAACCGAGCCATACAGTGCGCGATGGACCATCACAGGCTGATGCTTCTTGTTGTCTTCGCCAACGTACTCCAGATCGAAGCGGCGCGGCAGAGTGAAGTCGAATTGCACCGTGGAGAGCTGCCATTTGCGGCCGATCGCGTCCACCAGTTTCATGTCGATCTTAGGACCGTAAAACGCGGCCTCATCGGCGATCACCGGGGCCTTGATGTTCAACCGCGACACGGCGCGCTTCAAAGCATTTTCGGCCACGTCCCACTGTTCCTTTGACCCATCGTACTTGCCGCTCGCACCGCCATCCCACGTGGATACTTCAGCCTCGTATTCGTCGAAGCCAAATTGCTTCAACACATCGGTCGCGAATTCGAGGCAGTTCACAACCTCGTCTTCGATTTGTTCGGGCGTGCAGAAAATATGCGCGTCATCTTGCGTAAAGCCGCGCACGCGCAAGAGCCCGTGCAGGACGCCCGCGCGCTCGTAACGGTAGACCGTCCCCAGTTCGCCCAGCCGCACCGGAAGATCGCGATAGCTATGAGGGCGGTCCCGATAAATCAGAATGTGGCCCGGACAGTTCATCGGCTTGAGCTGGTATTCGGCGTCATCCAGTTCCATGGGCGTGAACATGTTTTCGCTGTAATAATTCGCGTGACCGGAGGTCTTCCAGAGATCGCGACGCATCACGTGCGGCGTGTAGACCAGCGAATATCCGCGCTTCACATACTGCTCGCGCATCCAGTCTTCGATGATGTGTCGGACGGTTCCGCCTTTGGGATGAAAGAAGATCAGGCCGGGGCCAGCGAGTTCCTGGATGCTGAACAGGTCGAGCTCCTGGCCGAGTTTGCGGTGGTCGCGCTTTTTCGCTTCTTCCAACTTGTTGAGGTATTCGGTTTGATCCTTCTTGCTGAAGAAGGCAGTGCCGTAAATGCGCTGAAGTTGGGGATTTTTCTCGTTGCCCTTCCAATACGCGCCTGCTACTGAAAGCAGCTTGAACGCCTTGATTCGGCCTGTGGAGGGCACGTGGGGTCCGCGGCAAAAGTCGATGAATTGAGGGCCGAGCGTGTATTCGGTAAACACGCTGTCCGCCTTCTCTTGGATCAGCTCATGCTTCATCCACTCGCCCTTGTATTTCTCGAGTCCGGCTTCCTTCTCCGTAAGCTTGCGCTCGTAGGGCAGGTCTTGACCCTGCAGCACCCACATGCGAGCCTCTATCTTTTCGAGATCCTCCGGCGTGAAAGGAGTGGCGCGCTGAAAATCGTAGTAGAAACCGGCATCGGTGGGTGGACCGATTCCGAGCTGAGTGTCGGGATATAGCTCAAGCACGGCAGCAGCTAGCAAGTGCGCCGTAGAGTGCCGATACACCTGCAATGCCTCGGGATTTCGTGAGGTCAGGATCTCAAGAGTAGCGTCTTGTTCCAGCGGACGAGTAAGGTCGTAGAACTCCCCATTCACTCGCGCCACTACGGCGTCGTCCGCCAGCCGGTTGCTGATCGACTTGGCGACGTCAATGGGCCGTGTGCTGGCGGCAACGGCTTGTTGACTGCCGTCCGGCAGGGTTACAGTAATGCTCTGGCTCATTTACTCAATAGGTAGCAGGTGAAAGAAGCGGAGCGAACGAGCTTCCCGAAGCGCGGTGCGCAGCCCCCATATCGGTTTCCATCAAATAAGAGATGTTCAATAAAGGTCCAGGTTGCTCCTCCACACTGCATTAGATTGCCCCTAAACCCTGCTACCCTCTGGAGCGTGGGATAACCGATGACGCTGGCAGGAATGGGCTCAGGCTGCAGTAATGCCGCAGGTGGGTTCGAGCCTGGGGCAGAAGAAGGCCCTCTTCGCCAGATTCGACTTCTTGATTTTCCATGTAGGGATATCTCACGTCCCTACCTTACGAAGCTTCGCCCAGCGTCCTCTGAAGAAATGATCGCATCGCGGAAGAAATTTCTTGGACATGCGTTTCGAGCGCGAAATGCCCTGTGTCCAGAAACTGAACAAGGGCACGGGAATTATCCCGAAGGAACGACTCGGCTCCCGCGGGAATGAAAAACGAGTCGTACTTCCCCCAGATCGCAAGCAGCGGCGGCTGCCACTTCCTGAAATATTCGTGGAACGCAGGATAGAGCTTTACGTTGTTGGCGTAATCCAGAAAAAGATCCAACTGGATTTCCATATTGCCCGGACGAGCAATCATAGCCGCATCCAACGTGTAGCCCTCCGGTGAAATACGTTCGGGATTCGGCACTCCCTCGGTGTACTGCGAACGAAGTCCCGACGGATCCAGCGCCTGACGAAGGACCTCTCGATTTTCCGCTGTTGGATCTCTCCAATAGCGTTGAATGGGAGCCCAGGCATCTCCGAGGCCCTCTTCATACGCATTGCCATTTTGCGATATGATCGCCGTCACTCGTTCCGGACGCCGCATCGCCACCCGCAAACCGGTAGGAGCCCCATAGTCGAAGACGTACATGGAATACTTTTTGAGATTAAGTGCATCGGTGAAGTCCAGCATCGTCTCGGCTAATGAATCGAAAGAGTATCGATACGCGCGAGTCTCGGGAACAATAGAGAACCCGAAGCCGGGAAGATCCGGTGCGATGACGCGATAACGGTCAGCGAGGCGCGGAATCAGTTCTCGGTACTGAAAAGAGGATGTTGGGAACCCGTGCAAAAGCAGCACGACGGGGCATCTTCCGGTCCCGCCTGCCGGTAGAAGATGCTCACGCCGTCCGCTTCCACGCGATGAACGGAGGTCACGGGAATTTGTGAGTTCTCAATCAGAGACACAGCTTTAATCCTAACCCTAACGGTATCAGTTCCTGCACCGCCATATTTACTTTCGCGACCGTCGCTTATAACCGGAGCGGAGAATCTTTAAGACCAACTTTTGAGCGCACCAGAAATCCCCCAATTTTAAACGATTCCCATCGTTTGACAGTTAAAGATGGGTTTCCAAACCATAGATGCTGGCCTTGTTTGGGCATTAGAGGAGTGTCGTTCTGTATTGCAAGAACTGTGGGTAACTCCAACCACCGTGGCTACCAAATCCCCCTGCATCATGGCGCGTTCTGGCCGGCCGCCTCTCCACTACGGCGTCGATAGCCAGCCGGTCGCTGAACGACTTGGCAACGTCAATGGGCCGGGTGCTGGCGGCAACGGCTTGTTGACTGCCGTCCGGCAGGGTTACAGTAATGCTCTGGCTCATTTACTCAATAGGTTAGCAGGTGAGAAGGCTTGGGCCGCCGTTCCTGCAAGGTGCCGCGACGAGCTGCAATGGGGTCGCTGAGGACGCATTATGGGCCGAGTGATATGATGGGGATCTTTCCAAGCACCGATGACCCCAAAACTGGCCGCAGAGCAGCCGACGCATGCCCGCTACTGGGTGATTGTCTTCGCCGTCACTTTGGCGATCCTGTCTTATGTAAGTCGCGTGTGCATCTCGCAAGCGGCACCGAATATCATGGCGGATCTCCATCTGACCACCGATCAGATGGGGCTGATTTTTGGAGCGTTCGGAATCTCATATGCGTTGCTGGAGATTCCTAGCGGCCTGCTTGGTGACTGGATCGGGGCCAAGAAGGTTCTCATCCGCATCGTACTGTGGTGGTCCGCATTCACCGCCTTAACGGGTGCAATGACGGGCTTTGCCTCGCTGTACGCAGTGCGGTTCCTCTTCGGCGCGGGCGAGGCTGGCGCTTTCCCCAACCTCACGAAAATCTACACCATCTGGCTGCCGCATCGCGAACGCCTGAGGGCGCAGGCGATTATGTGGACCTCGGCGCGCTGGGCCGGAGCGTTCACTCCGAAACTCGTCTTCCTTGTGCTGATGATTATGAGCTGGCGGTCCGCGTTCTACTTTTTCGGAGCCATCGGAGTAATTTGGGCCGCAATTTTCTACTGGTGGTTCAAAGACGACCCCCACACTCACCCCGGCGTAAACGCAGCCGAAGCGGAGTTGATTGGCGGAGCGGGTATGCACGCTGCGGGCCACGGAAATGTGCCTTGGGGCAAAGTGCTAGCCTCGCGATCCGTATGGCTGCTGTGGATTCAGTATTTCTGCCTATCGTTTCCCTGGTATTTCTTCATCACCTGGATGCCGTTGTACCTGAAGGGCTACTGGAAACTCGAAGCGCGCGAAGCGACCACTCTGGCCATTTTGCCGCTTTTCCTCGGCGGTCTCGGCTCTGCGTTTTGCGGCTGGGTGTCACGGCCCTTGGCGGACAAGGTTGGCGGCGCACGGATGAGCCGGCGCATCCTCGCCTGCACCGGATTCCTGGGAGCCGGGCTGCTGATGATTGTGGCGGTCCAGATGAAGGAGGCTAAGTGGGCCATGCTGGCGATGGGCATGG
>JANXQZ010001080.1 GCA_025353235.1 Bryobacterales bacterium | reverse complement strand
TGGTCTCAAAATCCTGGACCTCGAATTTCTTCCCGCTGGAGAGCATTTCCACAATGCGGCGGTAGCGGTCGGGTTGAGCCCATGCAGCAGGACGTGACGTCGCTCAACGCGCATCGATTTATGAGCATCTTGGGCAAGGACTCGCCGCTCGCTGGCTGGGATGCGAAGCTTCGGATCGATTCGCCGCAAGCGCTGCTTTACGAGGCGTGGGTTACGGCACTCCCGGCCGCTGTCTTCGGTCCCGAACTTGGTGCGCGTGTTCCGCTCCAACGCACGTTGGCCGAACTCGAAGCGCACCCGAACCCGGAGGCACTGGACCGGGCGCTCAAGGTTGCCCGGTCAAAGATGATGGGGATGACTGTATGGGGTGATTTGCACAAGGTGTACTTCCGACACCCGCTAAACAAGGAACAGTTGAATCGGGGACCGCTCTCCAGGCCCGGCGATGCAAACACCGTGAACGCGACCAGCGGGCCGAAGTTTTACCAGACAGCGGGCGCATCGTATCGGCAGGTTATCGACTTGGCCGACTGGGACCGGTCCATGATGACGAACGCGCCGGGCGAATCGGGGGACCCCGCCAGCAAGCACTACGACGATCTGCTGCAGGACTGGGCTTGGGGGCAGTATCATGCCATGCCATTCACGCGCAAGGCTGTGGAGGCGGCGACAGAGGAAAAGCTCGTGCTCCTGCCGCGCTCAAGCCGGAAGTGATGTTTGGTTATAGGGCAGATCAGAGAAGTTCGCGAATGCTCTCGTACTCCTTGTGAAATTCAATGAGCAGTCTTGGCAACTCTAGATCGATGCCCAGAAACTCAAAGACATTTTCGTCGCTCTGATCGGTGTACCGATGCGCTGCGCCGATCACGCGGCTGAGCGGGAATTCATCCTGACCAACAAGCGTGGGATCTGCCTCCGGACACTCGTGATAGCGCACCGCCACTTGGATCTGTTCCGGCAAATTCCAAGTTCGTAACGCCTCCGCAGAAAGGTCGGCGATCCTGAATCCCAGCACGTCCATTTCAATCTGCTCGGCTGTTTGACCGCTCAGTCCAGACAGTCGACCAATTTCGACGTACGAGTCTGGCAATCCGACCGCAACGAGCAGCTTGCCGAGATCGTGAAGCAGTCCCGCGACGAAAGCCCCTTCAGGATAGACAACGGAGGCCTCCTGGCAAAGCAAATCGGCAAGAATCGCCGACGCGATGGCGTGTTGATTAAAATTGACCATTGACCAGCCTGGGGCGGTTCGCACCTTGCCCCATAGCCTGGTGACCGACATGCCCAAAGCCGCATTCCGCAACTTGCTCACCCCCAGCAGCGACACGGCATGCCGGACCGAGTTCACCCGTCCGCGCCTGCCATACAAGGCGGAATTTACAAGCCCAAGTACGTTGCCTGCCAAGACGGGGTCTTTCTCAATCAGGTCCGAAATCTTCGCCAGCGACACGTCTTCGTGGGAGAGAGTTCCCAGCAGGCGGTTTAGAGTTGGGGAGAACGGAGGCAGTTTTGACAGGGTGCCCAGGGCCAAGTCAATGGCGTTTGGTTGAATCAGAGAAGCGGCCACACACCTATATCGGCATGGAGACCGTACTCAAATAGATTGCATTCGGGGCTAAGGCCTAGTATTCTCACCAGATGGCGCAAATATCTCTCAGTACAGCGGAGCGCCCCTCCACTCCTCGGGTGCCGTCGCCCACCAGCCTATCCCCCTGCCCTGACTGCGGGTCTCATGGAACACGCCCTTCACGAAGGAAGGGAATGCTCGTCCGGTTGTTGAAAACAATAAAGTTCGCTCGGTTCAAGTGCCTGATCTGCGGACGCCGTTTCTACGCATCGGCAGCTTAGCTTCTAAGGCCACGGAACAACCACAACCTTGCCGAACTGCTTCCGAGTTTCTAAATAGCGATGCGCCTCCGCAATCTCTGATATCGGAAATACCTTATCCACCACAGGCGTCAACTGGCCCCGAAATACGAATTTCAGCACTCGATGCAGTTCGCCGAGGGTACCCATGTACGACCCCAGCACCGCTTGCTGCTTGCTGAATAGATATCGCAGATCCAGCGCCGTTTCGTACCCGGTTGTCGCTCCGCACGTAACCACTCGACCCCCTGCCGCCAGACTTTCCATGCTTTTCGGCCAGGTGGCTGCCCCCACGTGCTCAACCACCACATCCACGCCACGTTTCCCGGTAATCCTCTTCACCTCCGCCGAGATGTCTTGCCGATAGTGGTCGATCACAAAGTCGGCACCCAGATCCAAAGCTTTTGCCAGTTTGGCTTCATCGCCCGCAGTGGCGATCACGCGGCAATGGAAAAGTCTCGCGATCTGCACCGCCGCCATCCCGACTCCGCTCGATGCCGCCAGCACGAGTACATCTTCTCCCGGCTCCAGCTTCGCCCTGCCGAACAGCATGTGCCACGCCGTGAGAAATACCAGCGGTGCCGCCGCAGCCACCTCAAATGCAAGTTGGTCAGGAATCGGAAACACGGCATATTCAGGCGCGCTTACGAATTCGGCGTTCCCGCCGTTCACTCCGGTTCCAAAGAGGGTATAAAGCCGACAGAGATTGTCGTTACCGGAGACGCATGCCGCGCATTGACGGCAACTCAGCCCGGGCGACAACAGGACCCGCATGCCTGGCTTGACTCGCGTGCAAAGTTCGCCCACGCGGACCACCTCGCCGGCGATATCGCTCCCCAACACAAGCGGCAACGGGAAATGTGCGCCTGGAATCCCGCCCCGGACCCACAAATCAAGATGATTGAGAGCGCACGCACGCACCCTGACCAGCACCTGATCCGGCTTGAGCACAGGTTCAGGCAGTTCCCCGTGACGGAGAACTTGCGGACCGCCATGAGCATCCAGCACAATCGCTTTCATCGTACTCACCACCACTCACCACTATAGAATTCGGGCGGGCCGCCTCGGATAGATTAGGAGCATGACCGAGATACTGGGCCCCCTGCAGGTTTCCCTCATCGTGCTGGTACTTGCTGCGTCGGTCTATGACTTACGGTATAGGCAGATTCCTAACTGGCTGACGGCCGCCGGTTTGATGGCAGGATTCGGCTTCCAAGCGATCTTTCGCGGTTGGACCGGACTAAGACAAGCGGCGCTGGGATCCGCCCTAGCCTTCGGAATCTACTTTATTCTGTTCGCGTTACGGGCTCTGGGAGGAGGCGATCTCAAACTCATGACAGCCATTGGCGCAATAGTAGGCCCCTTAAATTGGTTAGTAATCTTTGTTACAAGCTCCATAATTAACTTAGTCTTGGTTATCTTGTTCGTCCTACGGCATGGTACTCTTTTAAAAACAGTAATGAATGTACTGTTCCTTTTAGGCCAGCTATTGCGATTGCGCGCTCCATACCGACAAAACCCGGAATTGGACGTGTCACACCCGATTGCCGTGACGTTACCCCACGCTATCCCGATCGCTCTCGGTTGCCTTCTCTTTCTGTTGCTGACAAGATTACACTCCTGAGGACGCGAAGCAAACGAGATGGCGTCACCTGGAATGGAACGCTTCAGTAAGGGACAATCCGAAGCGGTGGCACGAGGCGCCGCCGAGCTGATGTGCGCTTACGATTTGCGCGGATCGCTGATTGAAATCAACGATGCCTTGCAAGATGCGCTTGGCTATACGCGCACAGAGATGCTGGCCCTCGGCTTGCGCGGCTTGCTAGAGCCTGCTTCTTGGGAAGCAACTCGCCACAACATTCTGGAATTGGCAGGCGGAGCTCGAACCGGTCCGTTGAGCATCCGGATCCAATCGAAATTCGGCCGACTGGTCCCGATCGAGCTTTCCACCCGGCTCCTGTTTGAGAAAGGAAGGCCGATTGCAGTTCAGGCCTTTGGCACTCTCGCTGAGTCTACTCCGGAGTCTTTGCGCGAGGCCGAGGAACGACTCTCCTCAACCAAGACCCAGCTGGCCCGCTTCACCCAGCATCTCAAGCAACTGCACCGACTGGGTACTACCACTTACGATTCCCTCGACAACGTTTTCGCAGATTACCTGAAAACCGGTTGCGACATCTTTGAACTTCCCTTCGGGATGGTGATGCAGTTTCATCGCTACTCGGGAATTGTGCGGGCCATTTACGGAGCATCGAGCCGTCTGCGCCCAAATAGTAGAATCGGCTTGCCCCAAACGCTTTTTTCATCGGTGTCCGAGAGGCTGCGGACTATCGCTACTTCTGAAATTGCATTCAATCCCAAGCTCGATCCATTGTTTCAGACGTGCATCAGCACTCCCATCCTGGTAGACGCCGAGCTCTATGGAACCCTCTGTTTCTCCTCTGATCGCACGGGACAGGCCTTCTCGCGCGAACAGAAAGAGATTGTCGAACTAATGGCCAGCGGGATTGCTCGTTTCGTGCTCGAGGATCGAATTCAAGCGGAGCGGAAAGCCTCCGAGGGTCTGGATCGTCAACGTAATCGGGTGTTGGAGATGATGGCGGAAAATCGTCCGCTCTCCGAGACGCTGGCCCAGCTGGCGATGTTCGTGGAGAGTCAATTTCCTAAAGCATTGTGCGCGGTGTTGCGCAACCTGGGCGGCATCTGGATGGCCGAGCCGCTTCGAAATCTGCCAGCGGGGTTCGAAGCGGGTCTGCACGGTCTGACGCTGCAGTTCGGCGAAGAGCAGGACATGGTTCTCCGGACTGGAGATCCGTTTTCCGGTCAACTGTCCGGTCTGGCGGCTGCCCACGGACTCGAATTTAGTTTGGCTGCCCGGATTGGCTCAGGAACCGGCGTGCTGCTGGGGGCCCTGGCGCTATTCCGGGTGCCGGGCGAGGCTGCGAACGCCCTTGAGCCGGACCTGCTGCGTGCAGCCAGCCGCTTAGCCGGGATCGCGATCGAACAGAGGCAGCTGATCGATCGGCTTGCATTTCAAGCACAGCACGATGTTCTCACCGGCTTGCCCAATCGGTTTAGGCTCATGGAACTTCTCGAGCAAAAGCTAACCGAAACACGGTCGCTTAACGGGATTCTCGCGGTTCTCTTTATCGACCTGGACCGTTTCAAGCAAATCAACGATTCGCTCGGCCATTCCGTAGGAGATCGGCTGTTAATCGAAGTAGGCGAACGGCTGAAGCTGGGGCTGTCCGGCCCTGACGCGATCGCGGCCCGCCTAGGCGGAGACGAGTTTTCTGTGATTCTATCTCCGATGGAGGACGAGCAATCGGCCGTTCGCGCCGCGCGGTCGTTCCTGGAAGCGCTGCGAGCGCCTTACTATATCGATGGCAGGGAACTATTCGTAACGGCTAGCATCGGGGTTAGTTTGTACCCCAAGCACGGCGACACGGCCTCCACTCTCTTGCGGAAGGCCGACGCAGCCATGTACTTGGCCAAAGAGGACGGGAAAAACGCAGTCGAGTGCTTTGGCGAGGAGCCGTCAACGGGCGCGATTGACCGGCTCGAGCTGGAAATTGCACTGCGCCGGGCTCTCGAAAAGTCCGAGTTCGAACTGTATTTTCAGCCTATCGTGTCAATGCAGCACGAACTGGACGGGTTAGAGGTTCTGCTGTCCTGGAATCACGCCACTCGGGGAAGAGTATCGCCGGGCGAATTTATTCCCCTAGCGGAAGAGACGGGTTTAATTGTCGCTATTGGGGCCTGGGTTCTTAAGGCCGCCTGCGAGCAAGGATCACGTTGGCTGCAGGCTGGCTTGCCGCTGAAGCGGATCGCGGTGAACGTCTCGTCTCTTCAGTTCGCCCGCCCGAACTTTGTGGAGACAGTTGCAGCTGCCCTCGCTTCAACCGGCTTTCCGCCCCGACTACTCGAACTTGAACTCACTGAAAGCTTGGTGCTGCGCGACATCGGGCAATCCATTCATAGGATGTCGCAGTTGAAAGAACTTGGCATCACAATGGCTATCGATGATTTCGGAACCGGCTACTCTTCCTTGAACTATCTGCGCCGCCTTCCCGTGGACGAACTGAAGATCGATCAATCGTTTCTCCGGGATCTGAGCGGGCCATCGGGAACTCTGACGATTGTGCAGAGCATCGTAACTCTGGCGCATCGGATGAAGCTTTCCGTAGTAGCCGAAGGAGTGGAGACGCTGGAAGAACTGGCGCTGCTTCGGGCGGCTGGCTGCGACAGGATTCAGGGGCATGTCTATTGTGAATCGCTAAAGGCCGAGGAAGCGGAAAAGCTGCTCGCCCGCCCAGACAGGAAAGTCCCGCTGAAGCATCACAATTTGCCGGATCGAAAGTAAGAGCGGACCGTGCGTAGCAGTTGCTTCTCTAGAATTGCGAACGCCTCGGTATTGCCTAGTCCGGCCAACCTTAGCGAATCCACCGCCTTAACTAGAAGGGGAACGAACTGCGACGCTACTGAATCCAGCCCTGATATGTAGCGGCTCTTTTCGCCTGAGGCGATGAGGGTGACCCTCACGCTGGGCTTCACCAGCATCGGGCGGATTTGGCGCTCCACGGGCCTTTCGCCCTCAAGCAGATACCAGTGACTCTCAAAACCCGAAACGACGGCCAGCGACCCAGTTACTGCGCCCAATTGGCACAGGGGACTGAGCTCTTTCATGCCCAGCCTGTTGCTGCACAAGACCACCACCTTGCCTGTCCAATCGAGGCCCGCACGCGCCATCTCGCTAATAATTGCTGCTGCCATCGGGTCTGGAACGCTGATGAGCACAACTGGGCAACCTTCAAATTCTCGATAATCGGGTACAGCCCGGCCCGCTCGCAGATTGTTGGCAATCCGGCTGGCAACGCGCAAAGAGGGAGCCTTCACCGGGCCGAGGATCTCGGCGAGCCCGCTTACCCGAGCCAGGGGCGAATCGCCGAAACTACCCGCGCCGACTAACGCTACTTGCAGCGGCTTCTTCATAGTTTGCTGGCGATTTCAAAGCCTTAACCCGGTCCCGCAACTGAGCGGCTTTCTCGAAATCGAACTTCTTGGCCGCTTCCCGCATGTGCGTTTCCAGCTCCTGAATGAACTGGGCCCGTTGCTCTGCGCTCATCTCGTCAACCGGATCTTCCGGCTCAACGGAAACCGTCATGTAATCCGCTTCGGCCACCGCGATCAAGCTCATATCGATCGGTTTGATGATCGACTGAGGCGTAATATCGTTGTCGAGATTGTATTGATGCTGAATCGTGCGGCGTCGGCCCGTCTCGTCGATCGCGCGCTGCATGCTCACCGTAATCACGTCGGCGTACAGAATTGCGATTCCGTTGATGTTGCGAGCGGCGCGGCCAATGGTCTGAATTAATGAGCCCGCGGACCGCAGGAATCCTTCTTTATCCGCATCCAGAATCGCCACCAGCGACACTTCCGGTAGGTCCAGGCCCTCGCGCAAAAGGTTTACTCCGATGAGCGCAT
>JANXQZ010000107.1 GCA_025353235.1 Bryobacterales bacterium | reverse complement strand
CCAGCCGTCGTTGTCATAATCGAAAAACGCGCAACCCGGACCCATGGTCTCCGGCAGAAAGCGCTCGTCCGAGACCGCGTTATCGTGTACCCAGGTAATCCCGCTCACCCCTGGCGCGATCTCTTCGAACAGCGGCGGCGCACCCTCGGTTGCGGATCGTAGAAGCACAGGCCCGGCCAAGCCAGCCATCATCAAGTCTCTGCGGGAAAGCTTCATTTCGTGTTCACACCTGGATGTCGTTCCTGTTTTCGGCGTTCAGCTTGAGCACGGCACATCGGATAACTTAATCTTACTTCCCGAGCGCAGCAGCACAGCAAATCGGGAGTTGGGCGGTTCTGCTGATAGACTCTGAGCTTCGGATGCTTTCAGCCTCGGAGATTCACCTTTGGATAGAGTCGCTCGAGTATTCCCCGACCGACCTGCTTGCTCTCGAACGCCTCCTTTCTCCAGATGAGCGGAGTCGCGCGGATCGTTTCCACTTCCCCCGACACCGCCACCGCTTCATAGCCGCGCGGGGCAGGCTCCGTCAAATTCTCGCGACATATTTATCAACTGACCCAGTGGCATTAGAGTTCTCGTACAACACGTATGGCAAGCCGTCCCTCGGCGGTCAAGAGCTAAAGTTCAATCTCTCTCACTCTGGAACGAAAGCGGTCTACGCTGTGGCGAACGGCCGAGAATTAGGGGTTGATATTGAGCAGATCCAACCCGCATTTGCCGAGGATCGCATCCCTGAAATGTTTTTCTCTGCAGGCGAAGTGGCGAATTTAAGATCCTTACCGTTGAACGAGCAAACAGAGGCGTTTTTCCGATGCTGGACGCGCAAGGAAGCATACGTGAAGGCACGGGCTGAAGGGCTCTCTATGGCTCTGGATAGCTTCGACGTCAGCTTACGGCCCCGAGAACCTGCCCGATTTCTGCGCAATGGCGAAGGCTGGTCAATCTATTCTTTCAAAGTGGAACCCGACTATTTGGGCGCGATCGTGGCCGAGGGGACCGGCTGGACGGTTCAAACCATCTTGCGGTAGGCGGCTAGGCATCGCTCGGCAGTTTCCAGCGGAGGGAAGCGGCTGCCTTCCTGCTCGATCAGATAGTACTCCGCGCCGCCGGTCTTTTCAGCAGCAGCCAAGACCTTTTTCCAAGGCCCGATCCCCTCGCCAAACAGCGTCTTGTAGCCGTTTTCCGGTGACCAGTCCTTCAAATGGAGCGACGAAATCCGGCCAGGGTTCTTCTCAATCCAAGCAATCGGATCGTATTTCATTTCCAGAGCGGTGCCGACATCCAGCTGCAGCATCACGTCCTTGGTCGTGTTTGCGGCCAGCACTTCGAGCGGTCGCTGGCCTTCGATCTCCACGAACTCGACCGAATGGTTGTGATAGCCGGAACGCAGCCCGGCAGGTTTCATCGCCTCGGCACCCTGGGTTAGCGTTTCAGCGACCTTCTTCCATCCGTCAATGCCCTCGACTTTGCCCGCGCTGGCCAGAACGATGAATTTGCTGCCCAGGATGGTGTTCAACTCAATGGCATGCGCAACGCCGTCATCCTTGAAGGATGCCATGCCGTTATGAGTAGAGAAGCAGCGGATTCCGAGACCATCGAGAAGGGTGCGCATCTCCTTGGCGTAGGCGGGCGTCCATTGAAAATACGGAGCATAGAATTCCACGCCTTCGTAGCCCATTTTGGCGACGGATCGCACCGTACCCATGGGATCTTCCTTCAACTCGTTGCGAACGGAATATAGTTCAAGGCCAACAGGAATATGCTTGCTCTTCTCGGCCGCCGAGACCAGAGAAAGCGCGGCCGAAGATGCGAGAAAGGAACGGCGGGAAAGCATAGTTCGAACGATATCACATATGGTTTCCGCACTCGGGGCAGAACTTCACGGCAGTTGGAGGCTGGCACCCGCAGCGGCTGCAGGCTGTCTGCTCCACCTTGGCAGGCGATCCGCATTCCGGACAAAACTTGGCTGACCCCACATCCGCTCCGCAGTTTGTGCAAGGCTTGCCAGCTGACTTCGGCGCTTCCCAAGGACTGCTGGCGGGCGTTCGCAGGACCGGTTCGGCACTCATGTCAACGCCGCTCGCGTAATCCAGCTTGGGAGCGCACGCATTGCACATATTTGCGCTGGCGTTCCAGCAGACTTCAGGGCAGACCCATTTACTGCAGCGAGTGCACTGGTGGAAATATTGCTTGCCCTCCTGGGCTGCGTGGTTCAGGGCCGAGTCGCGAGCCTGCCCG
>JANXQZ010000261.1 GCA_025353235.1 Bryobacterales bacterium | reverse complement strand
CGGATTTCGAGCGGCGGTTGCTCGAGAAACTCGGAACTGGGGAGGTCTGCCCGCATGGAAACCGGGTGGAACGGGATACGCCTAGGGATCGTCGGGAGCGGGGCTGGACACCTTTATCCGAAGTGCGAGAAGGCGGGGCCGTTCAAGTGGCAAGCCTGTTCGAGCGAGACCGGAAGCTGCTTGAGTTCCTAAACGGAATCGGCATTTTCCCAGGTGCCCGCGTCGAGCTGATCTCGCACAACTACGACGACACGTTAACGCTGAGTATTGGGGGAAAGCCCGTGCAACTCGGGCGGATGGTGGCAAGCAAGGTTTGGACATGCTGCTAATATGATCCGGGTATGAAGCATCTTTGCGTTGCGGTTCTACTGGGCCTTCCGCTCCTGGCGGAAACCTATCGGGTAGTGCCGGAAAGCTATTACCGCACGTTCGCCCACACCCACCTCGTTCTGAAGCATATTAGCCCTGGCGATCTGGTGATCACCAAGACGATCGATTCAGGCGGCCAAGACTTCGAGAACGCGCATCGATCGGAGGCGGGCAATCCCCTCACCGGCCCGTTTTACGTGGAAGGCGCGAGTCCGGGCGATGCGGTCGCCATCACGTTTCGCAAGATGCGTCTCAACCGCAACTGGGGTTATTCGGCTTACCGAATGGGACTTATGTCGGTGACGCCCGAATCGATTGAGACCCTTTACGCGAACAGCTACAAGCCAGACTTGGTTCGCAAAGGGCGTGCGAACATCCTTCGTTGGGAGATCGATCTGGATCGGGCGCTCGTTCGCCTGCGGGAACCTGCCAGCAGCCGCGTGAAGCTTGAGTTTCCGGCCCGCCCGATGCTGGGGTGCGTTGGAGTGGCCGCCCCGGGCGATTTCGTTCCAACTTCCGGTCCAGCCGGCTCGTACGGAGGCAATCTCGATTACAACGAAATTGGCGAGGGGTCAACCGTTTTTTTGCCTGTCTATCATCCGGGCGCCCTGCTGTTCTTGGGTGACGGGCATGCTCTTATGGCCGACGGCGAGCCGACCGGCACCGGTGTAGAGACCTCTATGGATGTTGAGTTCGCTGTGTCTTTGATAAAAGCCGCCAATCTCACCGGGCCTCGCGTGGAAACCACCGATTACATCATCAGCCTGGGGGCGCAGCCGGAGTTCGTCAGCTCGCTCGACCGCGCGCTGCAACTCGCCACCACCGACATGATTCGCTGGCTCACCACTGTCTATCAGCTTGAGCCGTGGGCCGCGCATCAGTTGATTGGTGCGGTGGGCAGGTATGACGTAGTTACGGTCCAGGGGACCATGGCCCTCAAGATTCCGAAGCGCTATCTGCCATGAAGCGTCACGCAACGGGCTGATTGACCCGATCGTCTGCTTCCGCGTGTCGGCCTTCCGCCTCCGTTCCAGCCAGGATGGAAGTGATGGTGTCCTTCAATTCCTTATGTCCCAAAGGCTTCGTCAGATAGGCAGCTACGCCTAGATCCCGGCAACGAACCAGATCTTCCCGGCGAGCTGCGGAGCTCAGCATCATCAGCGTGGTATGGCCCATCCCTGGATCCATTCGAATCCGTTCGCAGAGCATGAAGCCATCCACTTCCGGCATGCATACATCGATGAGGATCAATCTGAACCGAGCGTTCGATTCGTTGGCGCGTTCCAACGCGACGATGGCCGCTTTCCCTCCGTCAGCGAGTGTTGTCCGCATGCCCCAGCGCGAAAGCAGATTCTCCAGAATGGTGCGGTTCGTGAGATTATCGTCTACGATCAGAACCGGAACGCCTTCCAGATGGACGGAAAGGGGTTGCGAGTGGCTTGGCTCAGTTGCATCGGTGAGGCCGAAACTGACTGTGAAGTGGAACGTGCTTCCCTTGCCTGCAGCGCTCTCTACCCACAATTTACCTCCCATGAGCGCCACCAATT
>JANXQZ010001042.1 GCA_025353235.1 Bryobacterales bacterium | reverse complement strand
TGGTGGACCTGGTGAGATTCGAACTCACGACCTCTTCCATCACGATAAAAATCGTGACACCAGGATTCTATGTCCGAGAAGCGACTATACAATGGATGGGCGTAGCCTGCCCGGAAATGTGAGAAAAGCAGGGGAACAGGTTATTCCGAACACCTTCTCCCATCGTGCGGCTAGTCGATATTTCTCGGAACTTTTCGTCCGCAACAACGTAGGCTGGTAAAGACTCGTTGCGAGGGTTATTTTCCATCACTTTCCTCGGAACGATGTGACCGCGTTCCCAAGGAGGTCCACGTGACCAATAGACTCTGTTTTCTGTTTGCTGGCTTGGCTGCTGCTCCGCTTGCAATACTCGCACAAGGATCGGCAGCAGCACCCGAAAACCCCATTTCCGACAGCGAAAAGCGCGTCTACGCAATGCTCAGCAGCGTCGTTATCGCCGCAGCCGAGAAAATGCCTGAAGAAAGCTATGCCTTTAAGCCTACGCCAGAGGTTCGGAGTTTCGGACAACTCGTCGGCCACCTCGCTGATTCCAACTACTTTTTTTGCTCAGCGGCTGCCGGCGAACCCAAGCCCGTTAGCGACGCCGAGAAGAGCAAGACCAAGAAAGCGGACCTTGTAGCTGCGTTGAAGGACGCCGTTACCTATTGCAACAAGACGTATGCTGGCATGACAGATGCGAAGGGAAGCCAGTTGATGAAAATGATGAACTTAGACATGGCGAAGCTTACGGTACTCGCGGGCAACTTCGCGCATAATTATGAACACTACGGGAACATGGTCACCTATATGCGAATAAGAGGAATCGTTCCTCCGACCAGCGAGAAGGGCGGCAGCTCGGGGCAGAACTAAGCTTACGAAGCAAAGGGCAGCAGCATTACTGGAAACTGGCTCGTCCACGATGCCCCTGATCAAGACGGGATCGGGTGTCTTAGGCTCAAGTTACTGTGAAATGTCGGGACGAAAGGCGAAACATATCGGCGTACCTCATTGCGCAAAGCGCGCCATATTTGCCGACCGATGCTGCAAAACGGCTGCAGCCGGAGCAGCGGATGCCACGAACGGGCAGGAGGGAGCCAGCGTAAACGGCGAAGCCTTCTGCGCTTCCCGCCACGCCGTCCAAAAACGCCGTAGGCCTGATGGCCTGAACTGACCCGTGTCGGTTCCAAGGTCAAACCGGATTGGCTCGCGCAATGGGTCCGCCACCCGAAGCTGTATTTCCCGCAAACTGGGATGTCGCATTATCGCTTCGCGGAGAAGCAAGCCGCTATCCAAAATAGTATTCGTGGGTGCGGTCTCGCACACACCGCCGGCTTACCTTGCAGCCAAAGTTCTTGATGCAGATTCTCTTGTTGATGGCTCCCGGATTATCGTGACCGCTGCAAGACCCGTGTACACTAGACGGAATCATGCGTATTGTCTTCGTCGCTCTTGCGGTTTGCTGCGGATTGACGGCTGCCACCTCCGGCAATCCGGGTCCATCCGCTACCAGGATGCTCCGCAACCCCACGGTAAGCGCCACCCAGATCGCCTTCGCCTATGCCAATAACATCTGGATTGTGGATCGGCAGGGCGGGTCGGCGAAGCGGCTGACCAGTTTCCAGGGCCAGACCGGCAATCCGCACTTTTCGCCCGACGGCAAATGGGTAGCGT
>JANXQZ010001027.1 GCA_025353235.1 Bryobacterales bacterium | reverse complement strand
GCCGGCGGGAGTGGTCGGCTTGATTATCGCGGTGATCTTCTCGGCGGCGATGTCTTCCACCTCGGGCGAAATAAACTCCCTAGCGACAGTCACCGTGATTGACATCTATAAGCAGCACATTAGCAAGGCTGGGAGTGATCGGCACTACCTGATCGCCTCGCGGCTAGCCACAGTGTTTTGGGGACTCTATGCCATTGGCTTTGCGCAATTCGGAAAGAATTTCGGCGCGCTTATCGAGGCCGTGAACATGGTTGGGTCGCTTTTCTACGGCGGCTTGCTGGGCGTATTCGTGCTAGCGTTCGGCTTCAAGCACGTGGGTGCGAACGGAGCTTTCTACGGCGTGTTGATTGGAGAAGCCGCAATATTTGCCACTGCCCTTCTCACGAATATCTCGTTCCTTTGGTTTAACGTGATTGGCGCGGTGGTAGTAGTTGCATCCGGGCTGGCCATCGCCCAATTCACCCGATCTGGAAATCTTCCACCGGCTCTTCATGCAGGGCACCCCGAAACGATAGGCTAAGCAACGGCGGCGCGATCAGCGTGGTAGCCACCGCCATGAACACCACCACCGCGTAAATCGGTTTCGGGATAACTCCCATGCTCAACCCTAGCTGAGCTACCACCATTCCTACTTCGCCCCGCGGAATCATTCCCGTGCCCACCCGCAGCATGTCTTGCTTGCCTAAGCTCATTGCACCCAAGCCGCACCCGACCAGCTTGGAGACCACGGCCGCAGCCAGAATCACGAGCGAGAGAATCATCGTGGAAGGATTCCGAAAGACGCTGAGATCAAGTTGCAGTCCGATGCCAGCCAGGAAAAATGGGACCAGCAGCTCCGTCACGCCATGCGTTAAATCGCGAACCCGCCCGCTCACGGTATCGGAAAGAGCCATGCCCGCCAGGAACGCGCCCACGATAGCGGCGATCCCAGCGTACGAAGCGGCCAGAGCAAGCGCAAATAGCAGCAGCATCGCAAGATTGAATTGCACTTCCCCCGTTTTCAAGCGTGACACCAGATGCGGCGCAACCCGATTCACGGTGCTAGTGCCCCACTTTGCAATCGCAATCGTGAAGCCGATCGCAATCGCTGCCGTGGCAACCAGCTCCAGAATTCGCAGATGCTCGCGAGCGAGGCTGCTCACGACGGCTAACACGATGAGGCCGAGCACATCGTCGATCACTGCTGCGGCCAGGATCACGCGACTAGCTCGCTGCTGCAGCAACCCCTGCGACGCGAGCACCTGGGCCGTGATTCCAACGCTGGTTGCAACCATCGCTGCGCCCACGAAAATGGACTCAACATGCGGCGCTCCTTGCGACGCCATGATGCCCCACCCAAGCACGAACGGCGCGACTACGCCGAGGAATGCAACCAGCGTCGCGACTCCTCCCACTCGAATCAGATCGCGTGTTCGCACCTCCATTCCTACGCGGAACAGCAGGAACAACACACCCAAATCCGCGAGCGCCTTCAGTACGGTGTTCGATTCCACCCAGCCTAAAACGCTTGGCCCGATGAGAACTCCGGCGATGATCTCACCTACGATCGCTGGTTGCTTCAGCCTCTCAAATAGTTCGGCGAGAAGTTTTGCCGAGCCAAACACAGCCAGCATCGCGAGCGGAATATTGGTTGCGTCTGCATGCACCCTTTCAGTCTGCGATGAATCCAGCTCTCAATCAACACTCGTCAGCAGCGCCACGGGAAAAGTCTTCAGAACGTCGGCCATCGGAAGACCGCCCGAGGTCGTGATCTCTTCGCCCGTGAACACATTGCGCCAGCGTTCAGGCGCGTCCTCCGGAAGCATAACGGCGCTCTCTTTCCAAGTACGGCGACCCAGGGGAATTTTTTCGAGCGCGGAAAAGCCCATGACAAACCGCGGCACCACTCCGATCACCCACTGATGCGCACGTTTCCGTGCCACAGCCACTGTGTGTTCCTCCGCCAGGCCCGTACCCATGAGGCCCATGTATTCTCCATTCTCGAAGAGATCCTTGCGCTCCTTGCGGAATTGCAACAACTTGAAGATGACGAACGTTTTCACCCGGCCATCCACCCAGCATTTGAGCAGGCGACCGATGGTCTGCGAGGGAACCTCTCCCTCCCAATTGCGAAATTCCTCGACCAATTCAATTTGAGGAGCGATCTGCTCGGGCCGCCGATTGTCAGGATCCACCAAGCTGAAATCCCACCTCGTCGTCCCCTGATAAAAATCCGGAGTGCCGGGGCAGACCACCTTCAGCAAGGTCTGAGCCAAGGAATTGATTGCGCCGTAGAACGCCAGCCTCTTCTGAAATCCGCGAAAATGCGCCAGGAACCGGTTGCTTTCGCCTTCCCGCAAGATTGCTTCGGTGAACGCAAGCATCTTGCCTTCGTATTCGTTTCTCTGGTGCAGCCAACTCGTATGGACCTTCGCTTCGCGAGCAGCCTTGAGCATGTAACTCTTGATGCGCTCAACGAACTCCGGCGTCATCACGTCATCCAGCGGCCAAACTCCGACCAGAGTTTGATACAGCAGATACTCTTGATTCGGATCCAATTCTGGAAACTCCGATCCAGTGAGCGCTAGGTTCCAACGACGCCATCGGTTCACGTACCTGTCCCACTCGGCGGGCATTTCCGAGAGCAGGTTTATGCGGGCCCGCACGTCTTCGCTGCGTTTGGTGTCATGGGTGGATGTCGCATTCATGGCGCCCGGCCACTGCTGCCGACGCTCGCTGTTGAATGCATGGAATTGCTGAACGGACACCGCTTCCGGACTTCCTCCCACGTCATTGGTGGATACCAGCCGGTTGTATAAATAGAAGGTGGTGTCCTCCACTCCCTTGGCCATCACAGGACCGGTTAGCTGCTGCCAGCGCATCACGAAGCGAAGCGCATCCTCGTCGTCTCGCAACTGGACCAGCAGAAGCTGGCGAACGAAGTTGAAGCAAGCCTCGCTCAACGCAGGGTTCCTCCTTCGTGCGCTTGCGACAGCGTCTTCGATCACCGCTGTATCATGCGCTCCAATGTGGAAATCGCGCACATAGGTCCGATAAACGGGCATGGACGCGGTCACCTCCAGAATGGCGCGGCTTAACGCCTGTGGGCTCAGATCCCGAGCATGGCGGTACCGTTCGGCGATCCCGTTCAGGTGCAGGCCCAAGGTTCGAATCTCCCCCGCGAAAAGATCCTCCATGACTTTCTTTTTCTGGGCGTAGGCGGTCTCATAAAAGCTCGTCTCTTTGCCGATAAATTTCGCATAAGTGGAGGTGAGCGCCTTCAGCCCCTCCGGATCGACGAATAGATTATTCACTTTCCCGAGGAACTCATAGCCGGTCATCCCGGCCACGGGCCACTCGCTGGGGAGATGTTCTTCTCCCGATACGATTTTCTCCACCGTGACATACACTGGCCCGCCCGCCTGCAGGTGCGCCAAATATGCGAGCGGATCGTACAGGCCGTCCACATGGTCAATGCGCAGGCCAGCTACTTTTTTATCCGCCAGCCATCGCAAAGGCAATTCATGGGTGGCCTGAAACACCTGAGTGTCTTGTGCCCGGATCCCGATCAGGTCCGTCACGTCAAAAAAGCGGCGGTAGTTGATTCGCTCTCTGGCCGCTCTCCAAAACATCAACTGATACGGCTGCTGGTTCAGCAGAGCATCCAGCCGATCAAAGCTTGAGGGATCGCCCTTGCCGCCGTTTAGCCGACGCACATTTTCATCCAGGAACTCCTGGACCACCGATTGGCGTTCGTAGAGCGCCCACAATTTTTCCTTGATCTCGGTGCTCTCGCGTCGACGCAACTCTACCGCTTCCCAATCCGTGGCGCTACGGGCGGGCAACCGTTCCGCCATCTCCAGAAGCATGCCAAACTCATGCAGCGTCGGATCGTCTCCCTGCATGTCGCGCAGAAATTCATCGAGCCGATACGAGAGCACGTCGTGGTAGGTTGCTGGATCGATCGGGAAGCCGGACTCGTAGTAGTTGATGCGCAGTCCCATTTCGCCAAGGCTGAGATGGAACTTCTGGTCTTCGAGCGCGGTTCCGTAAGGCTCGCCCAGGATCGGCAGCACGATTTTATCTTTGACAGTAGGTGATCGGTGTCCCCATTCGACGTCGAAAAACGACGCATAAGGAGATGCCGACCCGTTCTCGAGCACGTCCATCCACCACGGATTTTCCGGACTCGCCGCCATGTGATTTGGAACGATGTCAAGCAGCAGGTGCATCCCTCGCCTGTGCAGATCATCCACGAGCGCATCGAAATCCTCAAGAGATCCGAGCTCGGGATTTACGCGAGTTGGATCCACTACGTCGTAGCCGTGCATGCTCCCTTTTCGCGCCTGAAAAACGGGCGATGCATAGAGATCGGTGATCCCGATTCGCTCGAGATAAGGCAGGAGCGCGCGGGCTTCGGAGAATCTGAAGTCTTTGTTAAGTTGAACGCGATAGGTGGCGCCCGGAATGCGCATACGAATGTAGATGCAAATTCAGGTCTCGGTATGCTAACCGTATGCAGCTTTTCTTGTCTCTGGCGGCGGCGTTCGCTTTCGCACTCGGAGGCGCCTACATGAAAAAGTCCGATGGCGCGCGATTCTTGTTGCCAACAGTGGCGTTTTTCTCTCTGTTCTGCGGCGGAGCAGTGTTGCAGGCCCTCGCGATGCGCAAGGCTGAAATGGGAACAACCTACATCGTGGTGCTGGGACTGGAGGCAGCGCTGGCTGCTGCGGTCGGGGCGTTCTGGTTTGGGGAACGGATGCCGCCCGGAAAAGTGGGAGCGATCGGGGTGATTATTGCCGGAGTCGCTCTGCTGCGAGCCATGTAAGTCTCGCTGAGTTCCTTTCAATCCTCACCCATAAATATGGGAACATAATGGTGGATGAAGACGACGCTCGAACTTCCCGATGCGCTATTCAGGCGTGCAAAGTCGGCTGCGGCCCAACGCGGGATTCCTTTTCGGGAGTTGGTTTCCGAGGCGCTTACTGAGAAGTTGGTCGTCAAAGGCACCGAGGAAAGGCCATGGATGAGATCGTTCGGCAGACTGAGGGCGCTTCGCAACGAATCGGCACGCATCAACCTTGTTATCAAGGAGGAGTTCGATAGAATCGAGCCTGAGGATCTGGAGTGATCCTTGACACGAACGGTCTATCCGCCATGGCAGACGGCGACCCGAAACTGGAGCAGATCCTCACAAAGGCTAGTGAGTTGGCGATTCCAGTGATTGTTTTGGGGGAGTACCGTTACGGAATAGCGCAGTCGCGAAACCGCGTGCGATATGAGAAATGGCTGAAGGAAGTCGTCGCAGACTGCCGAGTTCTGCGGGTTGATGAGGGGACCGCCAGCGAGTACGCAATCATCCGCGGCGAACTCAAGCGTAGAGGACGACCGATCCCCGGCAATGATATTTGGATCGCTGCCTTGGCTCGCCAGCATGCCATGCCGGTGCTCAGTCGCGACGAGCATTTTGATTTTGTGCCGAAGGTGGAACGCATCGCCTGGTAGCAGTACTTCAGGGCTCCGATGTCCTTTCTGCTGAACGATGCCGCCAGCCGGAATGCGAAACAAGTTCTGGTCAGGTTTTCCGGAGTCATAAGAGGCCACCCGGTATGCCACGTGGCACCCGCAGATGCAAATGCGAGCCCTAATATTCTAACCAGTTAACGTTCAAGACAGGGCGGAAACAGAATCGGTTTGCATCATCATGCTTGTATTCGATGCTTCGGCTTCTGCAGCCTCAAGCGACTTGCACTCCAACTCCAGATCTCTCGCGACCTGTCTCGAGTAAATCAGGAAGTGATGCGCCGACAAGAGAACCATGAATCCAAGCCAGAATTTCGCAGGCTCTCGCGACCATTTTGAGATCAGCAACCAGAGAAATTTCCAGTACTCCCGCTTATATTGAGATCGCAATCCCTGCGTCCAGATGGAAGAGACAAATGCACGCAGGTCATAGGATAGCGGCAGGTTCGGGGGCGTCTGAGCGGGGCGCGGCTTCCACGCCTCCAATGAGTTGAAGGCGCGCCTGAAAAAAGGTTCGGCTTCGTACAGTCCATTGAGTAAGGTGCTCAGTCCGCGCAGCAGAACCGTCACGGGCAGCACAGTTCGGA
>JANXQZ010001018.1 GCA_025353235.1 Bryobacterales bacterium | reverse complement strand
AAACATAGTGGGAGTGTACGTTTTCATCTTAGCCATCTACCGAAGGGCCTAGTACCGCGAACCGCTCTTGTGCCTCCCTGGAGTGAATCGCGTGGTATACGACTACCGTTTTGCGGAGCATGGCGCGAACCGTAAACTCTGCCTCATAGCGGGCTCGGCCCGCACTTCCTAAACTTGCCCGGAGGGTTGGATCGGAAATTAGCTGCCGCAAACGGGAGCGGAACTCGGTGATCGACCCGGCGGGCACAAGAAAGCCCGTCTTGCCGTCCACGATGGCTTCGGCCACTCCGCCGACGTTGGAGGCGACTACCGGCAATCCAGCGCGCATACCCTCCAATATTGTCAGCGGAAATCCTTCCCAGTTGCTGGGTAGCGCGAAGATATGAGCGGATGACAGCAGCCGCTCGATATCCCGGCGTACTCCTAGGAAGTCGACTCGATCCCGGATTCCAAGTTGGGAGGCTAACTCTTCGTGAGCCGATCGCGTCGGGCCATCGCCGATGAACACCACTCTGAAAGGCTCTTCAATGCCCTGAACCGCGCGCAGCAAATCCGCTTGCGCTTTCTGGGGTGCGAATCGCGCGATCATGACGATCGTCGGTATTCCGGCGCGACCGGGCACAGCCCGCCGGGTTGTGTCAGGTATGCCGTTGTGAATTGTGATCAATTTGCCGGCCGGAGCGATGCCGTTTTTCAGAGCGAGCTGGCGATTCGCGTCCGAGACGTTGATGATCGCTCCAGACCAGCGAGCCGCGAGTCTTTCGAGCGGGATCCCGATTGCTTTCCACTTCCAGGCCGTGCCTTCCGCGAAGCACCACGTGTGAGCAGTGAAGAGGCATGGCACGCCATTCAGCCTGGCTGCAGCGCGGCCAAGCACACCCGCTTTCGATGTGTGCGCGTGCACCAGATCCGGCTGCACTTTTGCAATCAGCCTGCTTAGCTCGAGCAGGGCTCGGATATCCTTATAGGGCGAGATCGGCATCACGAGATGCGGAACCAGATGGACGGGAACGCCGAGCGCGCGGGCGCTCTCCACCAGGTATCCATCCTCGCCCGTAGCTACTTCCAAGTCGTATTCCTGCTTAAGTCCGGCGAGCAGATCGACGACATGCCGCTGTCCGCCTCCCAATTCGCCGCGCGTAATTATCAACAATAGCTTCATGTAATCTCAGTGAACTTGCGTCATCAGTACTTTGCGAGTCAGG
>JANXQZ010000937.1 GCA_025353235.1 Bryobacterales bacterium | reverse complement strand
ACGTACATGCTCCCTGCGTCCCTACCGATTTGGGCCACCTGGACCGAGCGTCCGAGGCTAAGTCCGATCACAACTACGCCTAGAAGCAAGGGAGTTACCGCGAGCATCAGGATCGCAAACTCCAAAACCTGCATGCCTTTTTGGCTGGATTTTCGAGTGTTCATATCAAGGCGTGGGAAGACTAGTCCCGGATGCCATAGGCTCCAGCCGGTCAGCCGAGATTGCTCCAACAGCCAAAGGCGTATTTGTACGCCAAATCGGGACGATCCAGCCCCAGTTAAACCCGCTAACTGCTACTTCGACGATGTTTCCGCCCGCGTTGGCCCCGGCACCCGTAACCTGCCCGAATGGAGAGCTCGCGGCATAATACTTCACCTGAATCAACGTGAGCCCGCTTGCTCCCGCCAGAAATCCCATCGCATTCCCCTGAACCACCGCCTGTATTGCGGCCGTTTGGCTGGCATAAGAGGCGCTATTATAGGTGGTCTGGTGCGTAATTCCGAACCGGACTCCCTCGCGAACCGCATGGCTGAACGTGCTTCTCAGGAAGATGGGCATGGAGAAATCCACGATGGCCATCATCATCGCCATGAACGGCAAGAAGACGAGGGCTGCTTCCACCATCGCCGCGCCGCGCTCGGAGCGGCCACGCGATCTCGCCGGAAGAACACCATGCATGTACTTCTAATCGGAAGAGAACCGCAAAACTTTACCCGTGAATCCCAGAATTCGGTAGAATGACGAATCCATGCCTTCTGCAGCCGTATCGGCCCTGAACCGCCGCCAGTTTTTCCGCTTTCTGGCGGGGAGTCCGCTGCTCGCGGCGTTTCCAGCCGAAGGGTGGCAGGAAAAGACAGCCCCCATCGGAGACCCAAAGGAAGCGCTCGGCGTGATGGATTTTGAAGCCGCCGCGCGGGCCGCTCTCCCGCCTGCCCATTTCGGCTACATGGCAACCGGCGTGGATGACGATGCAACGCTGCGCGCCAATCGCGAAGGCTTTCAGAAGCTGCAATTGCGTCCCAAGAGGCTGATGGATGTTAGCCGGGTGGACACCGGCGTGGAGCTATTTGGCGCGGCTTGGGAGACGCCCATTTTCCTGTGCCCGGTCGGAAATCAGAAGGCTTTTCACCCCGATGCGGAGATGGCAGTGGCGCGCGCGGCGCAGGCCAAGCGGCACCAGATGATTCTTTCCACAATGACGAATTCTCCCATTGAAGAGGTGATGAAAGCCGCAGGCAAGCCGATCTGGTACCAGCTTTATGCCACTTCCAGCTGGCAGATCACAGAAAGCCTGGTTCGCCATGCCGAGTCAGCCGGGTGCCCGGTGATGGCCCTCACGATCGATACGCTCGCTGGCCGGAATACCGAGACATTCGAGCGGTTCAAGCGTTTGGATACTCGCACGTGCGCGGCCTGCCACTCGCCCGGCGCGGGCTTCTACAAGCGCAAGCGCATGTTCGACGGCCTCGCCATGGATGGGATCGTCACCGGCAAGCCGGACATGACCTGGGATTTTATCCGCCGTCTCCGCGGGCTCACTAAGATGAAGCTGGTGCTCAAAGGGATTGAAACGCGGGAGGATGCGGTTCTGTGCCGTGAGCATGGCGTGGACGGCATTATTGTTTCAAACCATGGCGGGCGCGCGGAAGAGAGCGGCCGGGGGACCATCGAGTGCCTGCCAGAGGTGCTGGACGGGGCGGGGAAGCTTCCCGTGCTGATCGACGGCGGATTCCGGCGCGGCTCGGATGTTTTTAAAGCGCTGGCGCTGGGTGCTAAGGGGGTCGGGATCGGTCGCCCTTATATCTGGGGCCTGAGCGCGTTTGGTCAGCCTGGCGTGGAACGGGTGCTGGATATTTTGCGCACGGAGCTTGTGCTCATCATGAAGCAGTGCGGAACGCGCTCGATTGCCGAGATCGGGCGCTCGTCGATTACGCGAGCTTAGCGCTAAGTCCGCATCCGGGAAAAGAAATACAAACCCGCCAACGTAAACAGCGCATCCGGCGACCACGCAGCCAATGCGGCAGGCAGCAAATTCACATTCCCCACCTGCTCCGACAATAGGTTCACCGCAAGATAAGCAATGCCGATCCCGAGGCTAACCGCAACCCCTGCCATCGCCCCCCGATTGCCCATCGCAAACGAGAAAGGAATCGAGAGCAGCGCCATGATCGCGGCGAACAATGGCACCGCGAATTTTCGATAGAACTGCACCTGCAGCGCAATCGTATCGAACCCGCTCTGCTGCAACTCGCGAATATAGCTGGAGAGCTGCTCGAAGTTCATCTGCTTATCCTGCAGCACTTCCTTAATGAAGTAATCGGGCCGCTCCGTCAGTTCGGAAAAGGTCGCCGTCTGCCCAGTGAAATATTGGACCTTCTCCCCCTTGCGCGTGAAGTCCCGCGCCCATCCATTCTCAAAAATCCACTTCCCCAAGCTTGGCGCCCAGCGCGCCCGCTCCGCCGAGATCTGCCGAGTCAGGTGGAAATCTGCAGGGTCAAGCTCATAAACATTCACGCCCGCCATCACCTTCTCAATCGGATCCAAATACTTGTAGTAGTAGATCCAGGAGCCCAGCCCGCGGATCCACTTCCGGTCCGCCCGCAGATAAGTCTGCACCGCCCGTCCCTTGATTTCGTTGCGCAGCGCGTCCTGCTTGCGATTCGCCTGGGGCACATAGTAATGGTCGAAAGCGAACAGCGCACCGCTCAGGACCAGGCTGGCTAGCAGGACAGGAACCGCTAGCCTGTATAAGCTAACGCCGCACGCCTTAAAAGCAGTAATCTCGTTGTGCTTCGTCAAAATACCGAAGGTGATCAGCACCGCCACCAGTACGCTTACGGGCGTGGAATCATAAATCAGCTTGGGCGTGAGAAACAGCATGTACGTGAGCACCTTCGACATGGGAATCTGGTTCTTGACGATGTCGCTCAGCAGCTCGAAAAAAGTATAGACATGGAACGTCAGCACGAAGCTGGTTAGGAACACCACAAAGTAGAACAGAAAGCTCGCCAGAATGTAGGCGTCCACCACCTGCGGCATGAACGCAAAACCCTGCATGTGACGTGTCGATCTCACTGGCAGGGTGGAAGCGCTGGGGATGGATCCGCGCAGCCATTTCCAACCCCGATTCAGCGCATCCGCAGCCATGCCAACCCAATCGCGATGGCCAGGGCTTTCGAGTCGCAGCAGCAGTACAATGCCGAATAGCGCGAACACCGCGTTGGGCATCCAGACCGCCACCTCCACCGGAAGCTTTTGCTGCCTCGCCAGCCCGCTAGCGGCAATCAGGCCGATCCAGTAGAGAAACGCCAATCCGATCGTGAGCACGAATGCGGCCGATTTGCCGCCTTTGCGCGAGGAAACTCCCAGCGGAATACCGATCAGCGCCAGAAGGATGCAGGCCGGCGGCAAGGCCAAACGCCAGTGCAATTCGATGCGCGCCGCGATCTTCTTGGCAATGTCGAGGCCTGGATTCCGATAAGCTTCGCGGTAGAGCGGAATGGTATCCATCTCCGTGAATTCTTTGGCGGTAACTTCTTTCGGCTTCGTTGCTTCCAACAGCGTCGCGCCCGTAGGCGACCCGGTGGTGAAGTACTGCGTGATGTCCTTGCCCACTTCATGAGCGCTCGAATTTCGCATCGTGAGCTGGATGCGATTCTTCGAAACGTCCGGCATCGCGATTGCCTCTGACGCCACGGTGATGCGAGGACCGTCGCCGCGCTCGTCTTTGGCCCCGTTGCGCTCTTGTGGAGGCCGCAGGTCGGCCATGAACACGTTGCGCCAGCGGACTACGGGACCCTGAATAACGTCGCCCACGTAGAGCACGCGATCCGGAAACTGCTCCTGGAAAATCCGAGGCTGCACTTCGGCGGTCAACTCTGCGGCCGCCAGTTGATTGAGGATGCGATAGGTTTTTGAGATCGAATAGGGAGTCAGCCACAGGGATGCGGTTGCCGTCACCATCATCCCTAGGAACGCGAAGGTAAGCACCGGGGCCACCACTCTGCGGCTGGAAACGCCGGCGGCACGCAAGGCTGTGATCTCGCCATCGGTCGACATACGGCTTAGGGCGATCAGCACGCCTACCAGAACCCCCAAGGGCACGGTGAACGTAAGCGCGAACGGGACTGCCAGGGCGAATAGCTGAGCCACCGTTGCGGGCGCGGCGGAACTGCGCACCAGAATCTCGAACAGCTTCCCGACGCGCTGTAGAAACAGAACGAAGGTGATCAGGAGCGTGCCCAGCAGCGCGCTGGAGGCCACGTCCCTGAAGATGAAGCGGCTGATAATGCCCATCTAAGGATCCGTGTGGGGCAGCCAATCGTGGCTGCAGCCGCCTTTTAGGCGGCCTTCCGGGCTGTCAGAGAGTATTTGTACCCTGAGAAAGCTGGCTGAAAGCCGGCTGTAGCCAAGATTGGCTGTCCCACATTTGCCGAATAGCCTCCTATCATTAAACTCAGTGGCATTGGCCAATCGTGGGGCAATCCGTGGTTGTTTCATGACCGCTACCAAGCTAGTCGGTCAGAGGCGGCGGAGGAACGATCGGCAACTTAGGCAAGTCCTCCTGATTGGGTTCGAACTCCAGTTCTTCGAACAGCAGGCCAGGGGCGATCACCGATGCGTTCGAGACGAAAGATCCGGCACCCATCAATGCAAATGGAACCGTGGAATCGAGGAAGTTCAAGACATAGCTTTCATCGCTGGCGCCGATAATATCTTTCAGCGACCGCGTGGAGAGTCCACGAAAGCGCACGCCTCGCACCAACTCTTCGCGTCCATCCGGGTAGACGCGGTAGACCAGCATCGGAAGGGCCACCGGTCGCGTGCCGCCGCCGGATTGCGCCATCGCGGTCGAAGTGCGGCGCAACTCCTCAACCGTCATTCCGGAGGGATAATCTAATTTTCTGACAAGCATGCCGTACGGCTTTGCCTGTTGGCGGATCATCTCGATCAGTTTCTTCTTAAGGTCAGAAGACGAGCTGGCCCTTGCGGCGCTGACGAACAAATTGCCGAAGCCGGGCGCGCTGGTGCCGAAGTTTCCGTGCATCCGGGCGTGGCCGTTAGTGCCCGTGAAATTCTTCATGGCGGGCGTCCGCGTCAAGAGGAACGACTTCAACACCCCCTTCTCCACCAGGTTCAAAGGCTTCGGACGCACGCCTTCCACGTCGAACTCGTAGTGGCCGAAGAGCGATTGTCCGCGCCATTCCGTCTGCCCCGGGTCGTCCGCCACGTTCATCCAATCCGGCAAGATCCGCGCACCCATCTTCGACTCGAGTTCGCTCGGCAAGTAAGGAACGTTGCGCCTGCCTTCTGAGATCGGCCGGCGAGTAATCTTTAGGTTGTCGCCCAGCACTTGAGCGAACAGTTGCGCGGCGGCTCGAGGCTCAAACAGAACAGGGCCGTCGTACGCTTCGCCGACGGGTGCGCGAGACAAGTTGGTGAGTTCCTCAGCCACAGCGGTAACGCTGCGCTTGAGATCCAGGTCAGACGGCAGTCCGCTAAGTTCTATGGATTGGACCACGTCGGCATCCCGCAACGACATCCCATCGGGTGCTTGCGCGAAGGCTCGAATGCGCAGGAACGTGAGATTTTCGGGTGTGCGGATCGCCGTGCCTTCGGAGTTGACGATGTAGTCCGTGGATTGAATTGTCTGAAACTCCAAGCCAGAGGAGAGCACCTGCGGATAGTTGGCGAAGATGCCCGAAAGCTTTACGATGCGGCTCTTCCAGGCGGCTTCGTCCATGGGAACGCGGGCCACGGGCTGGATCGCCTGAACCGGCGCAGCAGTTGAAAAGTCTGGATACTGCTCCGTCTGATTTACGTTCTTGAGTGCCGAGCGCTTGCGGCTGATGGCCTCTTCGGCCGTCTTATAAGCGCGGTCTGTAGCGAGCCAGAAGAGCTGTCGAATCGCGCCGTAGTTGTTGTCGATCGGCAGTTCTTCGGAGTCGTAGCGGGAACCGGAGTAGGCGTCTGAATAGATGTGATTCGTGTTGTCAAACGCCGGGCTGCCTACTCGGACTCGTACGGTGGGAATGCGGACGGCGGCATGGTTGCTGCTCACCAACGCACCGAGGGAGGCGTTTACAGAGAGGAGGTCGGCGTCCTCAACTCCGTATTCGATGAAGTAAGGTGGATCCAGGCCGGGTACGCGCAGCATGCGGGATCGTTCTAGCTCATCGCGCATCGCTTGGAGCAGCACATCTTTCTCCTGAGCAAAACCGGTCGAGAGCAGCGTCAAGCACACGAGCAGCCCAATCAATGTGGGGCAGGTTGTCAACCTGCGGCCGATTGTCAATCGGCCTGGCGAATGCCGCCGCATTAAAGTGTCCCCCCGGTTTCGATCGGCCTGGGCAGCAAAGGCGGCCGATCCTGCGACTGATCCTTCTTCTGAATCTCGATCTCCGAAACCAGAATCGCCGGCGAGATAGCCGACACAGGAACGCTCCCAGA
>JANXQZ010000934.1 GCA_025353235.1 Bryobacterales bacterium | reverse complement strand
TTCATGACGAGTTCCAACATGTTCCACTACGACCGCGGCCGTGGACCGGCCCTTTTGCTGATCCACGGGATGTTTGGCGATCATCTGGATTGGGAGCCGGTGCTCGAGCCGCTGGCAGAGCGCTATCGAGTGATCGCGGTGGACCTGCCGGGGTTTGGCGAGTCCCCGAAGACCGCAACGGAGCCGTCGCCCGGTTTGTTTGTGAACGCGGTGACCGAACTTCTGGACAAACTTGGAATCGAGTGCGCCACGGTGGCTGGGAACTCCTTCGGCGGACAAGTAGCCATGTCACTCGGGCTGGCCCGTCCGGATCAAGTAAAAAAGCTGGTGCTGATTACGCCTGGCGGGCTGCATCGATACGCGCCGGAAGAGATCGATGCCGCACTTGAACGGCTGAGCGAACGCAATCTGCTGGCATTCACTCCAGCGATTCATGCCGTTGTGTTCGGAAGGCTTTTCCTCACGCAGGGCACGTCGATGCAGCGGCGCTACCTTGCTAAGCAGGACGCCAGGCTGGCTCGCGGCGATTATGCGGAATATGTTCGATATATGCGCCGCTCAATGCGCTTGTCGCTCGAATTGTGCCTGCTGGATCAGTTGCCGGGTTTGCGCATGCCGGTCCAAATTATCCACGGTCGGCACGATCCGGTGGTCCGCCTGGAATGGATCGAATCCGCGCTGCCTCTATTCCCGGACGGGCGGCTGCTCGTCTATGCGGATTGCGCGCACATACCGCAACTCGAGCGTCCGGACCGGGTGGTGATCGATCTCGTATGAACGTAATCGACTGGCTGGCGAAGCAGGAGCAATACAACCCGGACAGGACCGCGATCATCGATATCGACGCGAGCCGCAGCTACACCTACCGCGAGTTCAATGCCGAAGCCGAGAGAGTAAGAAGGGCTCTGGAAGGCCGGGGTGTCAAGCCTGGAGATCGTGTATGCGCGCTGCTTCCGAACGGGGCCGAAATCCTTTTTGCACTGTTTGGAGCCTGCAAGCTCGGTGCCATCTTCGTTCCGCTCAACCTTAAGTTATCCGAAGCCGAACGCGCTGAAATCATGGCCGATGCCGGACCGAAGGTGCTGATCGATGGCCAGGGATTCCACGATCTTAAGCCGGGGATTGCGGGTTCCGGGCCGGTCGATATGGAATCCCCTCAGATGCTGCTCTACACTTCCGGCACGACTGCCAAGCCAAAGGGAGCGATCCTGTCGTACCGGCATATCCTGTGGAACGCGATCCATACATCGCAGCGCATGCTGACCCCGTCCGATACGGTGCTGATTCACAGCCCCATGTTTTACACGGGCGGGCTGAACGTCTTCACGCTGCCCGCGTTCTACCTGGGCGCGACGGTGGCCATTCTGAAAACGTTCAACGCCGCCGAGGTTTTAGAGCAGGTGAAACGATTGCGGATTACCTGCATGTTCGCCGTGCCGACGCAACTCCTGATGATGGCGGAGTCGCCGCAATTCGCCACGGCAGACCTCAGCTCTTTGCGTTACGCGATCAGCGGCGGGGCACGGTGCCCCGTTCCATTACTCCAGCGATGGATAGAGCGGGGCGTGACAATGCGACAAGGCTTTGGCCTGACGGAGGTGGGTCCGAATTGCTTTGCGCTGGATGAGCGGGACGCTTTGCGAAAAGCCGGATCGATCGGGTTTCCGAACTTCACGGTGGAAGCGCGCATCGATGAGGGCGAGTTGCTTCTTAGAACCCCGGCGATGTGCAGCGGCTATTGGAATAACGCAGAGGAGACCCGGGCCGCAATTCAGGACGGCTGGTTCTATACCGGAGACATTGCAACGGTGGATTCCGACGGGTACTGGTATATTATCGATCGCAAGAAAGATATGTTCATCAGCGGCGGCGAGAATGTATATCCCGCCGAGGTGGAGCGTGTGCTGCTCAGCCATCCCAAGGTGGCGGAAGCTGCGGTGTTCGGCAAGCCGCATCCCAAGTGGGGTGAGGCGGGCTGTGCCGCAGTCGTGTTGAGGGACGGCGAGCTACTAACTGAGCAGGAGTTGCTGGCCTTCTGCGTCGGCAAGATTGCGAAATTCAAAATTCCCAAGTCGGTGATGTGGGTGGGCGATCTTCCAAAGACCACTTCGGGGAAGGTTCGCAAGCAGGATTTGAAAAAGATGACAGTACCGGACGCGGCAGTGGGAGCATGAATAGGCATTCAGCGCATAACTGTTCCATTTTGTAGGCAGCCAATCGTGGCTGCATCCGGCTCCTAGTATTTCAAGTGCCTCACAACCGGTCGTACAATAATTCCTATGTCATCTTCTCGACGCCAATGGTTAGGCGGGGCCGCTTCCGCCGCATTGTGCGCTGGCGGTTCGCGAGCTGCGCAAGCACCCCTCCAAGCCCCTCGATTCTCCTGTTCCAGCTACTCCTACTGGCATTTCAAAAAAGAAAAATACCCAATCGAAAAGGTAGTCGAGAATGCCGCGAGGCTCGGCTTCAGCGGCATCGAAGTGCTTCACCGGCAGATGATCGACGAGTCGCCCGAATACATTAACCGACTCAAGCGCGCCGCCCTGCTGAATGGGATCTCTCTCGTCATGTTCTCCATCCATCAGGACTTCGTGTCCCCTTGGGCCGACGAACGCGGACAGGCCATTCGCCACACGCAGTACGGCATAGAAATGGCTTCCCGGCTCGGGATCCCGGCGGTGCGCATCAACTCCGGCCGATGGCGCACCATCCGCCTGTTCGACGATCTCATGAAGGCGAAGGGAGACGAGCCGCCAATTCCGGGTTATTCGGAGAAAGACGCCATCCAGTGGTGCATCGACTCAATGCAGGCGTGCATTCCCGCAGCCGAGAAGGCGGGTGTAATGCTGATGCTAGAGAATCATTGGGGCATTACCACCAAAGTCGAAAACCTGCTGCGCATCGTGGATGGGGTGAATTCGCCTTGGCTCGGAATCAATCTCGATATCGGCAACTTTCCCATCGATCCGTATCCCGAAATTGAAAAGCTCGCTCCCCGCGCAGGGATCGTGCATTTCAAGACTTACTTCGGAGGCGGAGAGTACTACACCCTTAATCTCGATTACAAGCGAATCGCGGGCATCCTTCGGCGTGCAAATTATCAAGGCTACATCTCGCTCGAGATGGAAGGTAAAGAATCGCCCGATACCGCCGTGCCGAAGAGCCTGGAGGTGATGCGGTCCGCCTTCGCGTAAGATCTGATTTGGGATGCGAATATGGAACTAAATCTCTCTAGCGGCAAGGCTCTGCGGCTCTTGCTTGGCGACATTACTAAGATCCGCGTGGATGCAATCGTGAACGCGGCGAATTCGCAATTGCAGGGAGGCGGAGGCGTGGACGGTGCCATTCACCGGGCCGGCGGACCTTCCCTCATGAGAGAACTCGATCAGATCCGCAAGGAATCGGGCGACTGTCCCACAGGGAGCGCAGCGGTGACAACAGCCGGAGCTTTGCCCGCGCAGTTCGTGTTCCATGCGGTGGGTCCGATCTATCAGGACGGCCAGCAGGGGGAACCTGATCAGTTGAGAGGCTGCTATCGCACGTGCCTCGCGCTCGCCGAAGAGCGGGGAGTTCGCATGCTTAGTTTTCCCGCTATCAGCACAGGCGCTTACGGCTATCCGCTAGCCGAGGCGGCCAGCATTGCGCTCGAGACCGTTGCGCAACACCTGCGCGCGGCCGATACCGGCGTAAGGGAGGTGCTCTTCGTGCTTTGGGATCAGGGCACGCTCGACATTCATGCCAAGGCGCTCTCCAGGTTGGCTGGCAAGCTAGAATGAAGGCTATGCAGGTTTTACAAGCCGGTGACCACAAGCTCCTGCTACTCGAGCTGGATCCGGAGTTTGTGGCAAATATCGCAAAGCAGGCCGGCTTTGAATTCAAGATCGACGACAATCCGCGCAGCATGAGTCTTGATTTGCTTGCGCCGGACCGGCAAGCGCCTCTGCTGCTCTTCGATGCGGCCGATCCAGGCAATCTGGGGTGGTTCTCCCGCTGTCAGTTTTACGTGGACGGGCGCAATGGAGCAGTCCTGCAGACGCCGATTTACGTTGCGAATCAGAGAGACCGGGGCGGCCGAACTCTTCCGCATGCGATCCGTTTGCGGATCACGAAGGAATTGCCGACATCGTTCCGCCTGCCGGGTAAGCAGCCAGTCACCGAGCAAATGGTCTATGCAGTGCTTTATAACTTGCTGAATGCTTTGATGAACACGGGTGTTGGCGTGTGCGGCGGATCCATCGTGAAGCCTCTGGCAGGCCGCACGGAGAGCATCGGCGTTCGCAACTGACCCCGCATCGGTCCAGGTCTTAGTACAATCCCTACCATTAAATTAGGCGCGGCCTATTGGAATGGCCAATGGTTTGTGGCATTCTCGAACAGTCAGGTTCATTTGACGGATTCTCCTTGGCTCCTTCCAAACCGTCTCGTTGCGCAGCGAGACGGTTCTTTTTTAGGCTCTACTTGGTTGCCTCGAATATCCAAGCCTGCGTATCCTCGAAATTGCGGATCCCCGCAGTGCCTCCTAAACTCTGGACGCTGAGGGCTCCCACGGCGTTTGCGAATCTGGCCGCTTGGCGTATATCGAAGCCGCGTTGGAGCGCTGCGATAAATGCTCCAGCGAAACAGTCGCCAGCCCCCGTGGTATCCAGCGCTTTTACTGAAAATCCGGGTTCCGCAAAGCGCTCCTCGGCGTGATGCACCAGACATCCTAGCCGCCCAAGTTTCACCACCACATCGCGTGCGCCGCGCTCCCGCAAAATCTCTGCAGCTAGATTGATATCCGTCGAGCCCGTGAGATGACGAGCTTCATCCTCGGTGACGAACAGCAGGTCGGTATAGGGCAGGCACGGGCCCAGCGTCTGCATCCAAAACCCCTGAGGGTCCCACCCCGTATCCATGGATGTGCGCAGACCAAGGTCGCGAGCCTGCCGCAACACATCGCTGGCATGCTCCTGAAATTTCCGCAGTGCAAAAATATTCGCAAGATGAATGTGGGAACAGCCGTTCAGCAGTTCACTCGTTAGCTTGATGCCAGCCGCGAACGCGCTTTCGCTTGCGCCGGGACGCTGCAGGATCGCCCGCATGCCGTTCGAATGCACCAGCACCACGGAAGTCGGCGTGGGCGACGAAGCGCTGCGCTCGATGAACGCGGTGTTCACACCTGCCGACTGCAGCTTGGATAGCACGTGGTTCCCGAAATCATCCAGCCCGATCGCGCTCAGCAAGCGAGTCGGCGTTCCAAGCTTTGCAAGCGCATACGCGCTGTTCGCTCCGTTGCCGCCGAGCGTCAGTGCAAGGTTTTCAACCCAAGTGGTCCGGCCCCAACCTGGCTCGTCAAAGGGTTGCACCAGGATGTCCGCCACTGCGCTTCCGCAGCAGAGCACCCCGCTGGGTTTAATGGGCGCCTCCAGTGAGCGCATCCACGAAAACCCGCTGAATGGGCCACTGGCCGAGCACTTTGCGATCATCGCGGCGGAAGGAGCCCGAGACCAGCACTCCGCTGATATCTGCAGGGTTCGCCTCCTGATGTTCGCGCGACAGCATCCGCCTTAACGTGTTCGTCGTGTTCTCAAGCTGCACGAGCAGGGCGGACGCGGCCTCGATATTGGAGCACGTGACGTCGAGAGACAGCTGAAGATGATCGCCCTCGGGTCCGGCGGAAAAGACGACTCGCTCCGCATTCTCGAGCGCCATCGTGAACGCTCGCGTGCCGGCTGGCAGTGAGTTTGCTTCTTTTAGAACGGCAGCGGGAACTAGGACCCAGATGGGGGCGTCAGGGGTGAACGGACTCACTTTGCTGGCGTTGCGCGCGATTTGGTAAGAGGCCATGTCATCCGGGCTGATGGCGAGGGCCATCAAATCGGAGCGAAGGCGGTAGAAGGAAATGCGCCGTTCAGGCTTGCTTCCATCCATTGCGCAGTGGGTGTTTTTGCAGGTGCCGCCGTGCTTCATGGCGTAGTCGCGAATGCGGTCCCATTGAAAGCGGCCGCGCAACACGAAGAAGATCTGGCCGCTTCGGAAGGTGGAGACTAGGGCGTCTAGATCGTGCTTGTAATCGAATCCGGTTTGCTGGACGAAGTCTTTGTATTCGGGTTCTTCGGCGGCTTTGGCTCCGGCGAGCATGTTTAGCAGGCCGGATTTGCGCATGCCGTCTACGTCTATGGATAGGAGCGTGCCGCCTTTGTCGGGCAGATAGGAGGCGAGGTCGGTGGGTGTGGATGGACTTCGGAAGAGTGCGAAGAAGGCGGGCGCTATAGCGACTAATGCCGCTAATACAATTACCTGCTTGCGCGTGCGGGTCAGGAGGGCACCGTGGCCGATTGCCAATCGGCCGCAGGTTGACAGCCTGCCCTATAGACTTTGGGAATATTTTTTGGCATGGGTGGAAGTTATACGGCTGCGGCGGCTTCTGTTACTCGCGATTGTTGCCAGAGTTGGATATAAGGCTTCAACTCCGTCATCAGTTTTTGGAATTGGTTTAGATCGAGCGATTGCGCCCCATCGCTGACCGCTTTTTCAGGCTGCGGGTGAACCTCGATAATCAGTCCGTCCGCGCCGATAGCAACTCCCGCTCGAGACAAGGCCGGAATTAGACTGCGTTTGCCAGTGGCATGGCTGGGGTCAAGAATGACGGGCAGGTGTGTTAGCTCGTTCAACGCTGGGATCGCTACGATATCGCACGTATTGCGCGTGTAGGTTTCATAGGTGCGAATCCCGCGCTCGCATAATATGACGTTAGGGTTTCCGTGCGCCACGATGTACTCGGCGGACATCAGCAGTTCCTTGATCGTGGAGCTCATTCCGCGCTTGAGCAGGATCGGCCGCGTGACTTTTCCGAGCGACTTGAGCAGTGCGAAATTCTGCATGTTGCGCGCGCCGATTTGCAGCACGTCGGCGTATTCGGCCACCAGTTCCACGTCGCGATCGCTCATCACCTCGGTGATGATCCCCAGCCCGGTGGCCTTCTTCGCCTTTGCGAGCAGCTTGAGGCCTTCGGTTTCCAGGCCCTGAAAGTCGTAAGGGGAAGTGCGCGGTTTGAAGGCCCCGCCGCGCAGCAGTTTTGCACCTGAAGCAGCGACGCCCTCGGCCGCCGCCATGATCTGCGTTTCACTCTCGACGGAGCAAGGTCCAGCCATGACGATGAACTCGTCGCCGCCAATTTCACAGCCGTTCACGGTAATCACGGACTTGCCTGGGCGGAACTCCTTGCTCACGAACTTGTACGGCGCGGAAATCCGGACGGCCGTTTCTACCTGCGGCATCGCTTCCACGGATTCGAGGCAGGCGGTGACATCGCCCACTCCGACGACGCCGATCACGACTCGCTCTTCCCCTTCGATGGCGTGAATCTTGTAACCGAAATCTCCGATCCGATCGCATACTTGTTGAATCTGTTCTTTGCTGGCGTGTCGCTTCATCGAGATGATCATCCGTTTCTCCTCAATCCAATAAAAAGACCCACTCTTTCGAGTGGGCCGGTTTTCGATTCGCTTCGCTATGCCAACACACTCGTTTGGATTTAGGTCCGGTAACGGAACCAAAATCGAAACGAGATGGCATTAACAAATTGCATTGAATTGTTAGTATACGCGCGGGCGAGGTTTACATGCAAGCAAATTCCACAACAACGACCGGCATGTCCGTGCTGATAGCGGCAGGTTTTAAAATAACTGGTGAATATTGGGCTGGGCAGGAGATAGACTAGGCTAACTCGAGACCTTCAATCCGTCCGGTTGAATCGCCAAAATCATCCACGTGCACGCCCATCCGATCCATCATGGTCAGGAACAAGTTGCACATCGGCGTTTCCTTGCGGTACACGATGCGTCGACCCGGTTTGAAGTAATTCCCGCCCCGGCCAGCGATCAGCGTAGGCAGATCCTCGTGCGTATGCCGGTTGCCGTCTGCGAGCCCTGCGCCGTACACGATCATCGAGTTGTCGAGCAGAGTGGAATCGCCTTCCTTGATCGACTTCATCTTCTCAATCCAGCCCGCGAATTGCTGCATGTGATAGGTGTTAATCTGCACCACCTTCTCGATCAACTCGGGCTTGTTCATGTGGTGAGTCAGCGGATGGTGGCCGTCGGGTATGCCGATTTCCCGATAAGGCCGCGAGGTCCCTTCGTGCGTCACCAGGAACGTGATGATGCGGGTCATGTCCGACTGAAACGCGACGGTCATCATGTCGGTCATGAGTTTGAAGTGCTCGGCGAAATCGGCAGGG
>JANXQZ010000931.1 GCA_025353235.1 Bryobacterales bacterium | reverse complement strand
GCATCGGAACACGCACGCGAGCTTGGCTATCGGCCTCTGCTGCTCTCTACTTTCATCCAGGGCGAGACGCGGGATGTCGCTCGAATGCATGCGGCCATTGTGAAAGAGGTGCTGACTAGCGGCCAGCCCGTCAGGCGGCCTGCCTGCCTCATCTCAGGCGGCGAGACTACAGTCTCCATTCGCGGCACAGGCTTGGGGGGACGCAACCAGGAATTTGCTCTCGCCGCTGCGATTGAGATCGAAGGACTGAAGGATGTGGCCATGCTGAGCGGGGGCACCGACGGGACGGATGGTCCGACCGATGCAGCCGGGGCCATAGCCGATGGGGCAACGGTAGGGCGAGCACGCAAGCTGGGCTTGGACGCCAGCGAGTACTTGGCTAATAACGACTCGTACCACTTCTTTGATGCTATTGGAGGCTTGATAAAGATAGGGCCTACGAGAACGAACGTAATGGATATTCGCCTTGCACTGATTCGCTAAAGTGCCAGAGAATTACTCGCATACCGCTAGAGGCTTTTTTGGGCGCAGCTTTGGGTCACAATTACCGTGGAAACAGCGTTCGATGTAAATCGGGTAATAGATCAACTCGAGGCCTTCTTGTACCTTAAAACCGGATTCTTGGAGAGGGTAGAAATTGACGCGATTTACTCGAAGCGTAACTTGACCGGGGCGGAGGTTTTCAAACAAGAATTCACCCTTTGAATTGGTCTTGGCCACCCCGCAAATTGTGCTCCTGCCGCAAATCAGTTCTACTTTGGCCCTTGCCACAGGCGGAGTGTTGCCCAGCATCGGGCCCAAATCCAGCTTTACCGTTCCTCCCAGAGACCCGACACGCGCTCCGGGTGACAGCAGTCGTACATTATCGACAAGGTGGCTTCCGTCACAACCGCTTGCAGACACCGTCAATTCTAAGGGCGGGATCGACTTGTTCTCTCCGTCAACAACCGAGATCGACTTAATCGTCAATGATAGGAAGCCTGGGCTGGACAATTTCAGAGTGTATTGGTCTGCGCGCAAGTCGGCAAAGAGGTACACTCCTTCTGCGTCCGCCGTGCTCAATCTGGCTCCAGGCACCCTGTGCCGGTTCAGAAACACGGCGGGGGGTATAGCGGTCAGGCTACACTGCATGGCCATTACGATCACGACGGAAGAAACCAGCCACTACCTATGCCTCGCCTCCAAATTCGGACAGAGCGACAAGCGTTTCTTCGGCCTCAGCGTAGCGCGTGCCTACAATCTGCAGCATCGCGAGATCCAATCGCGTCGCAACGCTTGTCCGAGCAAAATGGTGAACCGCCGCATCAAGAATTTCGATGGCTTGTCTATCGAGCCGACAGCAGCAAGCAGCGCAGCATACCACCAGAAATACGCGGCCTCTCGTTATCGCCGATAGCGTGCAATGTTTGCCTAATGGAGGAGTGACCCTGGAACAACTTCTTAAGGATCGTTTATAAAGCACCCCGCTCAGAATAGAAAAGGGACCACGCGCCCAGTCTTCCGCGAGTACTCTGCATACTCGGGATAAGTAGCCCCAAGAAAAGTTTCTTCACTCCACATCCTAACTCCGAGCATAGCGGTCGCCAGCAGCCCCAACAAAGCGACTCTCAGTGAGAAATGTGCCGCCACGCCTGCCCACAAGAAGTACAAGATCGCCGCGTAAATCGGGTGCCGCAGGTATCGATAAGGGCCGCTCGTGACAAGCCCTCCCTCAGTAGGATTCGCGCCGGGATGAAAACTTCTCATCCCAAATGTTAGGCGCGCC
>JANXQZ010000912.1 GCA_025353235.1 Bryobacterales bacterium | reverse complement strand
CACCTGAACGGCGTTGCCACCCGCGCTCGGGATCTTCCAGATTTCGTTCCTGCCAGTCGCCACAGATGAAAAGTAGATCGATCTGCCGTCCTGCGACCAGCTTGGAATTATTCCATGGTTTGCGTCCGTCAGACGGCGCGGCGAGCCTCCGTTGGCGTCCACTACATAGACGTCAACTTGCCCTGCTGCCCCGGAGTCGAAAACGATCTGCCTTCCATCGGGAGACCAGTGCGGTGAGCCGGTGATGTAGGATCCATTGAACGTGGTGACCTGAACGCATTGGGCGCCGTCACTCGCGCAAGTCCATATTTCCCTGCTCCCGGATCGGGTGGACGAAAATGCGATTCGGCCCCCGTCCCGCGAGTACTCCGCACTGGAATCGACCGCCGAGGATGCGGTCAGCCTCACCGGTGGAAGGATTGCACCCGCGCGCGCAGAGATCTCCTGCCGCCAGAGATTACTCTGAAGAATCTGTCGAGAGTACGCCAGGCCGCCTGTCCGGGCGACCGCTGGAAGCGCCGCATTCCTGCCCAATGCCGGCAAAGGGCGAGGCACGTCCCCGGTGCCTATACCGATTGTCCACGCGCCTGAGCCGAACGTCATTCCTGGGCTGATGTCGGTATAAACGATTCGCTTGCCATCGGCTGTCCAAGCCGGGTTACGCGAGCGCCCGGCCGCCAGTGGCCGGGCGGGGCCGATAGGCCGCAAGTCACGGGAGAGTGGCAGGAGGTGGATCCTTTCATTGGATCCCAGCTCTCCGCGAGCGAACGCAACCATACGGCCATCCGGTGACACGGCCGGATCACGATCCCCGATCTTCGAGTTACCGGACGGCTCGGTTAACCACGTCCTTTCACCGTTGTCGACCGATACCAGCAACAAGCCTTCGGAGCCGCCGGTGTGCTTGGGAGCGCTCACGATCAAATGCCGGCTGTCGTGAGTCCAATCCAGCCGCCGATGGAACTGCCTGAGTATCGAAGACGCTGGAGGAGGCGGGACATCTACGACCTTTCGTTCGACGCCGCCCAGCGGCGGTATGACGAACACTCCCAGCGTGGATGGATCCAGTTGCCTGAGGAACGCGATCAGCCGTCCGTCAGGCGACCAGGCGGGACCGTACTCGGCAGCGGCACCCGAAGTCAATGGAACGGGGTCGCCCGATCCCACCACCTTGGTATAGATATGGCGCTGCCCGTCCTCCTTGGCCCATTCGTATGCGATCTGGCTCCCATCGGGAGAAAAACTCGGGTTGCGTTCCACTCCGGCACCCGTGGTGAGCGGCACAACTTTCAACGGCGTTTCGGAACGGGTGTCGTGCGCCCGGGTCGCCCACCGCCAGCCCCAGAATAGGATTACCCCGAGCGCGATGGCGAAGATTGGAATTGCCGCTGACCAGCTCCTCGTGCGGCGTGCGAGTACTGGCAAAGGCGCGGGGACGACCTCATCGCGTGCACCTTCGATAGAGCCAACAAAGCGATACCCGCGGCGGGCGACCGTCTCAACGTACCTGGGAACGCCGGCCGAGTCAGAGAGCGTTTGCCGCAACCGGGTAATGGCCGCGTTCAACCCACGGTCGAAGTCAACAACCGTGCCGTCCGCCCACAGGCGGCGAATCAGGTCTTCACGGGTTACCACTTCTCCCGGACGCTCGAGTAGCGCAGCCAGTACCTGAAACGGCTGCTCCTGAAGTCTCAGCCTGACACCATGCTTGCGAATTTCGGCGCTTGCGAAATCGACTTCGAAGCCCCCGAACCGCACAGCTTGTTTTGAGCATTCAGGCAGGCCCACAACAGCGCCTCCGTTTGTAGAGCTTATCACAACTGCTCGTAACTTGCTTCGCGATCCCTCTTGTTTGCGGACGCTTAGCTCGCGGCCTTCTTTTAATCACTCGGCTATAGAAACTCGCGCCGTGAGCCTGCATACTTCATCTCACCCGCCACCGCGGGGGAGGCGAGTTCCATGAAGCTTCGGCTACCGCCGTTAGGAATGCGGCCTTCGAGAGATAGGCGGCACGCAAGTATATGTCTACAAGAATCCGTTGTTGCATCTTTCACAGCGCGCCCGCTAAGGCAGCCCTGCTGCTCACGGCAAGCCGTGCATCAACGTTTGGTGCGTCTACGTTTGGCGCATCACCCAGGTCTCTATCGCACAGAACCCGCTGGACGCTCTCTTATTGTGAGCTAACGTGGGCCGACAACGTTCTCGATAACAGGTCCTTATAGAGGAATGTCATCATGATTCGATCTCGAAGAGCAATCCAAGTGCTTTTACTTACGAGTAGCCTCGCGTCCAGCGCACTCGCGCTACCGGCCACCTACTCCGTTAATTCCACCACGACGTCCGGCTCGCCATCACCCAACGCCATAGAGTTCGGCATGATCGGGATAGCCCCGAGCCAGACGCTGCGATTAAGCATTATCGCTTACAAGCCCCAACCGGTTCCCCCGTACGATCCGTTCTGCATCGCGCAGCTTGGATTTGCGACCAGCAGCGGTGAACCGGTGGGGCCAACGAAAACTGTCAACCTCCGCGCCGGCGAAGGCGATTCCCTCGATCTGAACGGCAGCACCCTAATTTGGCCGCCCACTCCACTCCTCGAGCGGATTGAGGTGCTGCCGGTCGTGACGCTGCTGCCCTCTCCCGGTGGTGGCGCCCCTTCATGTCTGGCGAACGCCGAGATTGTGGATACCTTCAGCGGCTTCAGCCTGGTGCTCGCGCCCGGCGCGATTGCATGGCCGCCATTGCCGAGTTTCCCGCTACAGGGGGTAGCTTGGGGGCAGGTGCTGCGCCTGAATGTCGTCGCCTGGCCTCCCGAACCGGTCCGAGGAGTGATGTGCATCGCTCAGTTGAGCTTCGTCGACAAACTTGGCCACCCGGCGGGGCCCGCGCCCAAGATGGTGAACCTGGGCACGGGACACGCGGACTTTCTGGATGTCGCGGGTACGAGCTTGGTGGCGCACTTCGGGCAGCGTGCGGAGTTGCGTCCGGTGATCACCATACTGCCGGGTGCGGCGGCGCCCTCGGCGTGCGTTGCTACGGCGGAAGTATATGACCAGTTCAGCGGGCGGACTTGGGCTTGGGGGGACGGGACCCGAGGCGTCTTTTGAGATTCAGTAGTCGGAGGATACGATGACGATCAAGAACAACTCACTGTTGCCTGTCGCGCTCATAGCGTCGGCTTTTTTGTTCACGCCCGTGGCACACGCCGCAGGGGTCGTGGGCACATGCGACGAACCTCACTTGTTGGCGGCCGTCGCCGGCGGCGGCAACGTGACGTTTAGCTGCAGCGGTGTGATTACGTTGTCCAACCCGGTGCCCATCCAGTGGCCCACAAACATCGATGGCGCTGGGGTAGTGACGCTGTCAAACGGCCCCGGACTGTTATTTGTAAATTGCCTGGGGAGTTGCCCGCTTTCCTTAAACAACATCACGCTTAAAAATGCATCGGACAGCGCGATTTATGATGTCGGTCAGACGGTAATCGTCCACAACACGACATTTCTGAATAATCACGCCCGCAACGGTGTTCCCAACGCGGGAGGCGCGATCTACTGCGATAATACGTCGGCCACCAACTGCCTCCTGGACGTATCGGACTCCTACTTCGAGGGCAACTCAGCCTTTGGGGGCGGGGCCATCTATAACCCGCGCCTTTCGTATCTGGTCGTTCACGGGAGTACATTCCTCTTCAACAGTGCCACTCAGGGCGGGGCCATTTATAACGAGGGCTACTTGATTGTCTCGAATAGCACCTTCACCGATAACGGCCTCATCAGCGGTGAAGGCGGCAACATTTATTTTGCCGCCGGCTTCGGCATTTCCGAGATCTTCAACAGTACTCTAAACGCCGGGCGCGCTCCTTCCGGGGTCGCGGGCAACATATCCGCCAGGGGAGCTTCATCGCAGGGATCAGGATCTTTGATCGTGGCCAACAGCATCGTGGCCAATCCAGGCAGCCTTTTGTCGCCCTTCGCACGAAACTGCTCCGGCCCAATCATTGATGGAGGCGGAAATCTGCAATGGCCGCCATCGATCTTCTCCTGTGTCGGAGGATTTGGCGACCCACGGCTTGCGCCACTCGCGAAAAACGGGGGCCTCACTTCCACGATGGCCCTGCTACCCGGAAGCGCAGCCATCGATAGGGGCCTAGATCCGATTTGCACGCTGGACGACCAACGCCACATCTTGCGGCCGCAGGGTCCTCACTGCGACATCGGCGCGTATGAGCTGGTCTTGAATGGGAGAAGCCCGGTAGGAATGTTAGTCACTGTTCTGGCTCAATTCGAGCTGCTTGTGCCCAAAAACGGCGCGGTTAAGTTGACTCAGCAGGTTATCGGCCCGTTGTCACGTTCCTTGGACAACTCGTTGTGGCAGGCTGACGGCAACCACCTCAACCCGCAGCGCGGAACGCAGGTGTTCGATCTCCACGGGACCGTGGTCAATGCCTTGGCTGAACTGATTGTCGACCGGACGCAGTTGGATTACATCCAGAACCTGCTCTTTGCGGATCGCTCGATCACGCTGGTCGCCATGGGTGATGCGAACTGCACGAACTCGAATCCGGCCGCGCCCCCCAAGCGCGGGTGCGTGCAAGCCATGTCGGAGTTGGCGAAGGGCGATAGCAGTTCGGCCTTGGGGAACTATGGCGAGGCCGTGGATCACTACGCAGGTGCCTGGAGCGCCGTTACCGGGGCTTCGCGCGATGAGTAGCTGAAGACAAGGAAAAGGATAGGTCTATGAGAGTTTATCGCACCATTATTGACTTCGCAGCTGCGGCGGCAGCCGTGCTCCTGACGGCAAGCCTTGGATGGGCCAACATCTCAAACACAAGCGCCTCGGTGAGGCCCGACAATTCGTTGATCGTCGATGTCCAGGTGACGACCGACAGTAGCGTGGCGCATGTGATCATCACATACCAGGCGCCGGGCGTCGACCCGCTGGTTTCGCGCGTCACCCAAGTCTCCGCCACTGGCTCAACCACGATCACGATCGGAAGGCTCAGGGCAAACATGACCTACACCTACGCGGTGGACGCGTTTGACCGTCATGGCGGTCCGGCGGGAACCGCGAACGGGACCTTCACGACCGGCCCCCTTCCAGTGCCCTTGTCGAAGAACACGTATACGCTCACAGGACGTACTACGGCGCCCATAGTCATACTGCAGCACAACGAGGTGGGCTTCCGGGGCTACGTGGGCATGGATCTCCACTCCTCCGATGCGCCGCAGATCGTCTGGTACTACAACAACGCTCCGAGCAACGCCTCCGGCGTACTGCAGGTCGACACGGTGGGATCGATCGTTCGGGAGCGAAATGGGAATATTCTCATTGGGGACGCAGGAACGGGAGGTCCGACGGCCACGGACAATTTCTATCGTGCGATCACGCCCGACGGGACACTTCTCGCCGAAAGCCCACCCACTTGCAGCGTGACGCCGCCGACGATCTCGCCCGGTCCGGCGGGCTGGATCTGGGGGCAGGGAAACGACTGGCATGAACAGCTTCTTCCCGGCGCCGACGGTATCCGCGGCACGGTCCTCCACCTTGGCATTGTCTTCAAGGACCCGTTCTTCGACGCGGGCAAGGCCCCGCAGGGCAAGCGGCTGCAAGCGGGGAGCGTCATTCGCCGCTGGAACCCCGCGGCGGGAACAGACGAGATCGTGTGGGACCCCTTCAATTTCCTCGATCCATTGACCGAGAGGACGAACGCGGCAAACTCCGATCCGGGACCGGGAGCCAACTCCGATTCCATCAGCGGGTACCCTTGCGCGGGAGCTTCGCCCCAGGCCGAGGAGTGGATGCACGCGAACTCCCTCCAGGTCGCGCCGACGAGGGTGATCCTCATGTCGATGAGGCACCTGGACACCGTGATCGCGATCTCGCCGCAGTTGGACCGAATCGCCTGGCGGATCGGCAGATTCAAGAGCGACTTTACCTTCCCCAACCCAAGCGACAGGTTCTATCACGAGCATTACGCCCGTATGCTCGACAACGGAAACCTCCTCCTCTTCGACAATGGAAACGGCAGGCCGGCGGCTGAAGGCGGGCTGTATACCCGCGCACTGGAACTCGCCCTCGACTGGAACAAGATGACTGCGGCCAAGGTATGGGAGTATCGTCACCAGGTAGGAACGAGCGGTGGAGCTCCGGTTTACAAATACGCCGATAGAGTGGGCGCCGCCCAGCGGCTCGCGAACGGCAACACGATCGTCTGGTTCGGCGCGGACACCAATCCCACGACGCTCCTCACGAAGAGCCCGCAAACCTACACGCTGGTCGAAGCCGATGCCAGTCCCGAGGCTGGCGCCGTAGCGGTCCTGGACGTACAGATTCCTCCGGGAGCTGGCTTTCCATATCGGGCGTTACCGGTGGAAACGCTCTTCGGG